>DALTVZ010000081.1 GCA_029987315.1 Methanocorpusculum sp. | reverse complement strand
AATCCTCGATAAATACGCTGACCTCGTCTACTGTCTGACTCTCGCCGATGTGCGTCACATCCCAAAAATGGATGTCGCATTAGTCGAGGGATCCGTCTGTATCAACGACGAGTGCTCAATGGAAGAGATTTTAGAAACCCGTGAGAATGCAACAATTGTTGTAGCTCTCGGAGGCTGCGCCTGCTACGGAAACATCACACGTTTCTGCCGCGGCGGACAGCAGAACCAGCCTCAGCATGAGGCTTTCCTGCCAGTCGGCGACCTGATCAAGGTGGACGTATACATCCCCGGATGTGCACCAACACCACAACAGATCAGAAACGTCTGTCTTATGGCATACCTGTTACTGAAAGGAAATGACGAGCAGAAGGCACTTGCAACTGCATACCTTACGCCCCTCATGAGCCTTGCTGCACAAGGAACCGAAGCATGTGGTTGCGACATGATGACCGAAGTCATCAACCAAGGCCTCTGCTGCGGATGCGGAACCTGCGCAGCAACATGCCCGGTTCGTGCAATTACCATGCAGTATGGAAAACCACAGATCGAACGCGATCTCTGTGTAAAATGTGGAGCATGCTACGCACAGTGCCCGAGAAGCTTCTATAGCTTAGACGTCTGTGGACAGTATGAATCAATCACTAACCTCATTGCAGAGGTTATGAAACCCTGAGGGTCCTGGAGAAAGAAAAAATGGAAAATCTTGGACAATACAAGGCAGTCTACAAAGCCAAATCCGGCTGTGAAGACATTCTCACAAAGGCCCAGGACGGCGGAATCGTCACATCAATGTTTGCCTACGCACTTGAGACAGGCATTATTGACGGAGCAATCGTCGCAGGACCAGGATCAGAGCCATACAAGCCTGAACCAATGATCGCCACAACTGTAGAAGAACTCTTCGCTAGCCGTGGAACCAAATACTCGATCTCACCGAACATGTTACTGATCAAAGAGGCAACTCGCAGCTATGGTCTTGACAAAGTCGGTATCGTCGGAACTCCCTGTCAGATCCAGGCAGTGCGCAAAGCACAGCTCTACCCGATCGGCATGCGCGATGTCCCAGACAAGATTGCACTTGCAATTGGTATCTTCTGTATGGAGAACTTCCCCTACCAGGGACTTTTCCAGATGGTCGAAGACCACTGTGCAACCAAGATCGACAATGTCACTAAGATGGACATCGGAAAGGGCAAATTCTCCGTCTACACCGAACGTGGTGTAAACTCACAGATCCCCTTAAAGGTTACTCACAAGTACGAGCAGCCCGGATGCCACGTCTGTCTTGACTACGTCGCAAACTTTGCAGATATCTCAACCGGTTCTGTTGGAACTCCTGATGGATGGTCTACCGTCTTCGTTCGCTCGAAAGCCGGTGAGGCAGCATTCAACAAAGCAGTCGAAGCAGGCTGGATCATTGCTGAGTCGATGGACGGAGTCAAGCCAGGTCTTGAACTCGTCGAAAAACTCGCAACTGAGAAGATCACTAAAAACAAGAAGTATCTTGAACACCGTGCACATGAAAATTGCGCACTCAAGCCACTTCGAAACCCCTACATCTAAACGGTGCATAGTGGGTTATAAAATGTACCCAACCTCTCGGGTACACTTTTTTTGAACTATTTCCTTACAACTTACGGTCTTAAACGAACATCTTTTCATCTCTTAAAGATGTACATTGTATCATGAATGATACATCTCCTCCTGCACCGAAAAAAAGAGCGGTAAAAACAAAAAAGGATTGCGTGATCGAGCCAGAAACGGTAAAATCTGCTCGGAAAAAAACCATTAAAGAAGAGAAAGTCACTCAATCGGAAGGATATTCACACGAAAACCACAAACCTGTTCCCGAACAATTTTTAACAGATCTTGGATCACTCACAGAACTCCTGGAAGCTAATTCAACCATTCTCGAACCCATCAGGGAGGTTTTTGAGTATCATCTCGTCGACCCGATCGATAGAAAAACCTTCCCGAAACTTGTGAATGCCATGTCAATGTTGCTTGGGGCGAATGCGACGATGGTCCTCATGACGGCCTGTCATGTCAACTCTGCAGCCTTCTTCGAAGATCTGCTTTATGCGATCAAGGACGACAAGCAGAAAAGTGCGGTCTGGATCATCCAGCATCTAACATCGCTGTACGGCAACCGTGTCCAGCAAGCGTACACGCTCTCTGCCGGAACGATGGATGAAGACTGGCATATGATCGATGTCAATACATACAAACGGGAATGTGAAACCCCACTCTGGATACTCAATCTCGAACTCGTGCTCTATAACGGAACCGAGACCAAGATCACCATGACACCCGACTCAGTTTTCCAACTCGTCGAGATCCTATCCGCAGAACTGGCAAAAAATATCCCAAAGGAAAATGTGGACGGAGGGCTCATCACCAAATGTGAAAAAAACTTTACAGCATTCTATGAAAAATTCTATGGCTGTAAAGACGAAAAGAATGATGATGAACACCCACCCGGGTATGCATGAACTTTCACAATTTTTTTTCAAAAAATAAAGTGTCTACCGGGATTTCCGGTTAGTTCTTGCGCCTTGCAAAAGCAAATACTGATGCGGCACAAAGACCCGCAAGGATCCCTACGATGGGAACAGGAGTCTGTGTAGTATTTGACGATGAATCACTTTTCGCATAGATCATCAGTTCATCAAGTTCAGCATCAGATAGATCATAACTGAAGAATAACGAATAGAATTCCTTGACCTTGTCTTCGACGTTGTAATCAAACACATCAGGATAGAGCAGGTTTCCAAGCCAGATCATAGAAAGAAGCCGTTGAATAGATGGTGGATTTCCCATCCAGTTGTAGGGGCCACAGGGAGCTTCATAAACATTGCCATTCTTTGCAGCACGGAGTGACTGCCACATTTGGCTGTTCATGATTTCATTGTAATAGGCATGGTCTGCAGTGTAACTTACAATGATATAATCCGGATTCAGCGAAAGGATATCCTCCATCGTATACTCATCACCTAATCCGCTACCCGTAACAGCAGCTCCAGCAAGGTTATTTGCCAGATAGTTGATCACTTCGCCATGATACGAATTCTCGCCGGATCCGATCAGATGAACTGAGTTGCCGGAAACGCCCGAGACGTAGATCATTGACTTTTTATTCGCACCTACTTGTGCCATTCCGGTTTCAAACTCTTTCAAAAGATCCGAAACATAAGTGGAAAGCTCCTTTCCACGTGCCTCGTTCCCAAGAAGGGTCCCGAGTGTGAGATAGGACTTGGGTATATCACTGAGTTTATTTTGGGTAACAAATGCAAAAGAAACACCCGTGGTTGACTGTATAGTGTTAAGATCTTCTTTCATCGTCTTTTTAGCCTCACCAACATCCAAAACAAGATCTATATTGAGCTTTTTATTAAGTTGCATGATCTCTTCGGCATTCATAGTGGATTTCGATCCATAGAACTGACCGGTCACCGGTAAGGTGAAAAGACGTGAATCAATATATTTCTGCTCGTCAGCAGAAAACTTGCTGGATATGCTCACAAACAGATCAGGATCAAATGAATAGAGCACTATCTGTGCAAGTGGGCCGGAAGGCGATACAGCGTTAATAGTTGCCGGCAACATGATTTGACGGCCGACATCATCAACAAATGTTTTGGCCTCTTCGGCTGAGACGCCGCCGCAAAAAACAGCAGACCCAACACAAATAAGGACCAAAAACAGAATTATCCCTCGTATTTTCATCATAGATACCTCCACCTCACAGATGGATAAAAGAATATGTACCGAAACGTATATATTAATTACTAAAATAATCATTAAAGTAAATTAAAAATAGTTTACTTTTTAATGTTTTTATTGATAAATTTACAAATGTGATGAAGATTCAACTTTGACTCATAGGAGTGAGAAAAAAATTCTGTAAAAAAGAGGAGAAATAGGGGTTAAGGTCAGCCCTAACTCAGCGGATCTCGTGAATGACCATGCCTGAAAGCAGTTTGGGCTCGAACCATGTTGATTTTGGCGGCATGATAAGTCCCGCATCGGCCACATCAATGACCTGCTGTGCAGTCACCGGCTGCATAATGAATGCCGCCGAGTATTCTCCTTTGTCAACCTCTTTTATAACATCTGCAAGCGGAGCAAAACCACCGACAAACGAAATACGTGGGTCGCCGCGTGGATCGAAGATAGCAAGCATATCGTCCAATACAAGTTCCTGCAGAACAGAAACATCAAGCCGTGAGATCTCATCTGCCGCTGGATCGACCGGGCGAGTCAGTTCATACCACTGGCTTTCAAGATACAGATGGATGACGTGCATCGATGTATTAGCATCGGCTGGGATGATATTTTTAGATACATCGACCTTCTTTAACGGCGTGATGGTAAATCTGAGGGCGAGATCTCCTAGGAATTGGTCGGCATTCATTCCTGCAAGATCCCGCACAAGACGGTGATATCCATGGATGCAGACCGAATCATGCGCAAAAAGAACGCTCATGAATTTTTCTGCATCAGGTGTTGCACGGCCTTCTGCTTTTCTTCGAGCCAAAACATTTGCAGACGATTTGGCCCGGTGGTGGCCATCAGCAATGTAAATATTGGAGATGTCAGCAAAGAGTTCTGTTATCTTACTGATCTCGACTGGGTCTGCCACGCGGAAAATTTGATGGAGGTTTCCACCTGCTGATACATATTCACCATCTGGTGTGTGGGCGCCAGCGATGCTACAAAGGGTTTGATGGATGAGGCCTGAGTCTTTATACAGTAAGAACACCTGACCCGTGTGTGCGGACACAGCATCGATGTGACATGTTCTATCCTCTTCTTTATCATATCGTGTCAGTTCATGCTTTTTGATCGTATCATCATTATATTCCGCGACAGAGACACAGGAGATGAGCCCGGTGAACAGCTCCCCGCCAAGAGTTATCTGATAGATATAGAAGGAAGGGGAATCGTCTTCAACGAAAAGTCCCTCTGCTTTCATCTTTGCAAACATTTCTGCGGCTCTTTTGTAGATCCGGTCATCATGCGGATCGATGTCCAGCAACTCCGCGTCGGGACGGATGACTCGAAGGAAGGAGTGGGCATTCTCTGCTATCTCTGCTGCAGCCTCTTCTGCACTGATGACATCGTACGGTACCGACGGCACGCTTCGATATACATCAGGAGCAGGGCGAAGACCGGTGAAGGGGTATACGCTAACCATTATGCTATATTGGTTAGAGCCCAATAGTAAAAATAGCAAATGGTAACCTTTAGAGGAGTGGGCGGGACCGCGGCCGGCTGTCTGATCAGGAAAGCAACGATCGAGGACATTCCTGAAATATATCGGATCGAACTCCTGTGCTTCCCTGATCCGTGGGATTATAAAGCATTGTTAGAGATGATGACGGTTTTTTTGACGTCATTTTATGTAGCGGAGGCGGAAGGAAGGATCGTCGGGTTTTCAGCAGGAGCGATCGAGGAGTTGGACCTAGAGAAATACGGACATATCTGCAATCTTGCTGTCTCTCCTGACATGCGAGGATTTGGTATCGGACGATTATTACTCCGCAAACTTGAACGGGATTTTTTTCTGGAGGGATGCTCCGGATGCAGTTTGGAGGTGAGGGTTGGAAACACCCAGGCACGAGCATTTTATCATAAGATCGGATATGAAGATGTGATAACCTTTGGAGAATATTATAAAGATGGGGAAGATGCCGTTGTGATGATGCGGTGGTTCTAAATTTTTGTAATAATATGATGACTTGAATGGAGAGTTTATATCGCAAAAACCCATATAAGAAATCATGACAGACACAAAAGAGTTTAAAGATCTGGTCGGAACTCCTGTTCCCCTAAAAAGCATAGCCGAGTACCAGGCTGGTTCGGTCGTTTCCCGCATGGTCATCAATAGGAAATCCGGCACTGTTACGGCGTTCGCTTTTGATAAAGGTGAAGGTCTTTCTGAACATTCAGCTCCTTACGACGCTCTCGTGATCGTCCTTGAGGGAGAGGCAGAGATCCCGATAGGTGGAGTTTCCCATTTTGTAAAAGAGGGAGATATGCTGATAATGCCGGCAAAGATCCCACATGCAGTCCATCCCCTGTCACGTTTTAAAATGATGCTCGTGATGATCCATCAATAATATCACACACTTTTTTTTGGTCGATAGGGTCGCGATCGTATATCTGATCCAAAGATCGTATCTTCAGATAAGATAGAGTTTTTAACAGTTGTAAAAAAAAGAATTTTTTCTGATCTGATCTTACATCAGGAGAAGGATCGGTACGAATACCAATGAGATCATTGACATAAGTTTGATCAGAATGTTGATCGAAGGTCCAGACGTGTCTTTGAACGGGTCACCAACAGTGTCACCAACAACAGCTGCTTTGTGAGCATCGGAGCCTTTTCCGCCGAAGTTACCGAGTTCGATATACTTCTTTGAATTGTCCCATGCTCCACCGGCATTTGCCATTGTGACTGCAAGGAGGAAACCGCAAACAAGGGATCCAACTAAGAGACCACCAAGAGCCAGAGGGCCGAGGATGAAACCAACAGCTAGCGGCGAAACGATTGCGAGAAGACCAGGAAGGATCATCTTTTTGATGGCTGCTTTCGTAGCGATCGAGATGGTCGATGTGTAGTCCGGTTCTGCAGTGCCTTCCATAAGGCCTTTGATCTCTTTGAACTGACGGCGAACTTCGACGACGATCTGCTGTGCTGCATCACCGACCGCTGTCATAGTAAGAGCAGAGAAGAGGAACGGAAGCATACCGCCGAGAAGGAGACCGATGAACACTCTGGTGTTCAGGATATCGATCGTTTCAATACCAACGGCAAGTGCGTAGGCACTGAAGAGGGCAAGGCCGGTAAGAGCGGCTGAACCGATCGCAAATCCTTTGCCGATTGCTGCAGTCGTGTTACCGACAGCGTCAAGGGTATCGGTGATATCACGAACTGAGTGATCCTGGTGGGACATTTCGGCGATACCGCCTGCATTGTCCGCGACCGGACCGTATGCATCAACTGCGAGGGAGATGCCAAGCGTGGATAACATACCAACAGCTGCAATACCAATACCATACATGCCGGCAAACTGGTAGGCAATGAAGATCGCAACTGAGATGATGAGAACCGGCCATACTGTCGACTCCATACCTTTTGCAAATCCGCTGATGATACCAGTGGCTGCTCCAGTCTGGCAAGATTTTGCAATGCCTAAGGTCGGTTTGTAATCGAACGAAGTATAATACTCCGTGATGATACCGATCATAAAACCTGCAACAAGACCTGCAATGGTTGCAAACCAGATACCCATACCAAGCTGCGCTGCAAACAGGAATCCCATACCAAGCTGGCCATACAAGAGGATGCTCGTTATGGAGTAGGTCGAGATGACGGAAATGATGATTGCAACGATAAGGCCTGTATTGAATGCTTTGTGGATCGCAGAGCTTTCGTTTTTCTTCGTACGAACGAAGAGTGTACCGACTGCTGCGGCGATGATACCGAATGCTGCGATGAGCATCGGGAGAAGAATAAGGTTTAATGCAGCGATGGTTTCGCCAAAGAGTTGAGAGGCAAATGCTGCACCTGCAACACCAAGAGCCATGGATGCGATGATCGAGCCAACATAGGACTCGAAAAGATCAGCACCCATACCTGCGACATCACCAACGTTGTCTCCAACGTTGTCTGCAATGACAGCGGGGTTTCTTGGATCATCTTCAGGAATGCCTGCTTCGACTTTGCCGACAAGATCAGCTCCGACGTCAGCAGCTTTGGTAAAGATACCGCCGCCGACACGGGCGAAGAGTGCAACCGAAGAGGCACCAAAACCGAAAGAAGCAAGAATGGAAACACCAGTGTTGACACCAACAATGCTGTCAAATCCGCCATTGATCGTAACAAGGATGATAAATGCAACAGACAGGCCAAAGAGGCCAAGTCCGACGACGGTCATACCCATGACCGAGCCGCTTGCAAATGAGACTTTAACAGCATCGGCAATCCCGCGTTTTGCTGCATTGGTTGTTCTTACGTTTGCTTTTGTTGCGCTGTGCATTCCGATGTATCCTGCAGTTGCCGAGAGTACTGAACCAAGGACATAACAAAGTGCAGCCCACGGGGAAATCAGAATAGTGAGAATGATTGCAATAACGATAACAAAAGCGCCGATTGCGCGATACTGACGATTCAGAAAGACCATTGCGCCAAGGTGAATGGCTGCAGCGATCTTCTGCATCTTCTCGTCGCCTGCTGGCTCTCTTTTCACGATAGAAAAGGAGTAGAGGGCAAAGAGAAGGCCGAAAACGGCAAATATTGGAACGAGATAAATCAAATCCATAGGTATAGAAAACCTCCATTGATTTGGGATGGTTTCTCCTTATGTTAGTGGGTGGAGAAGCTAATAATACTAATGCCTTGTAAGAGGGGGGAAAAGAGGGTAAGAAATCAGTTGATAAAACTGTATTTTTCATAGGCAAGAGTGGAGAGATCCACAACAACTGCCTCGGCCGGGGTCGGAGTGATGTTCATCTGTTTCTGGAAAGAGGTCTGCGACTGCCATGTCCCGGCATTTATTCCAAGAACACCCCGATATGAGATGACATCACTTATGTGGACATGCCCTGTGTGAATGATATCAGGAACATCCCGAATGACAAGTGCGTCTTTATCAGTGGAGAGGAGCGGGGTCCTTTCGCCATATATCGGACCCAGATGCCTACGTTTGAGCATGGCTTCCATGATTTCGCCCGGTCTTGTATACGATGCTCCGGGAATGAACTTGATGAGATCGTCGATGCTTCTTCCATGGTACATAAGTACGTTGACCGACTGGATGTTGACGATCGATGGGTTTTCAACAAAGGTGACGTTGGGCGGAAAATTGCCGCGAAACTCCTCGGGAAGAGCAGGCTGGGGTTCAGCTGCCCTGACCGCGTCGTGATTTCCAGGCGAAATTATTATTTTCAGTCGCTTTGGCAGAGCTGCCATAAGTTCGCCGACACGATCATACTGTTCATAAATGGTCTTGATATCCAGTTCCTTGTCCTGATCAGGATAGATACCAATACCGTCCACCACATCCCCGGCGATGAGCAGATATCCTATATCATCGCGTGTCTGCATCCATGCCGAGAATCGGTCCCATGCTTCGGGCAGAAATGTATTACTGCCGACATGGATATCAGAGATAAACACAGCCTTGCCTGATTCCTTTGACGGGGAGATGGTGTTTGTTAGAGGGATATCGGGACGGAACAATGTGTCTGCAAAAACCAGTTGGTTCGTTGACATACCATTACGAGCGGTCGTTACCATATTGTTACGAGCGAGCTGCCCCTTAACACCAATGACCTCGTCAGGTACGATTGCCTCGGCATCAGCAAATCCTTCACGATTTTTATTGAAAAGCAGCTTGATCGAGCCGGTCGAATCCTCGACCTCAACCATTCTATGACCCTTTGGGCTTGTCGAGATCGTGGTCACCATGCCTACGAGACCGATCTGCTGATCCATAAACCGATTGCTAGTTTTCACCAGAGCTTCGATAGGGATTGGACTGACACGTCCGCGCATCATGTTTGCAAGAGCATCATATCGGTCGCGAAACATGGCATATGAAGATTCAGGATCCGGGATTGGGACCGAACTTCCGTCACGCCCAAATAGAATCTCGGGCGTTCTGCTGACACCGACATCGAGTCGATCAGTCCTAAGAAGGGTCATTGCCGGGACCTCCTTAGGTGTAACGACCATTGTTCCCACTGGAAGGGAGGAGATTATCCCCTCGATAACACCTGACCCGCCGCATTCGCTGATGTAATTGACTACTTGGTGATGTACCAAAAAACCAGCATCGGCAAATCGGGTGACGATCTCACGTTTATCCATAAAAAGATGGTTCAGGTTAAATTAACTTTCCACTCGAAATAGGGGGGTTATTATAGTTCAGGAAAGTGACTCGACAAAGGCACCGATCCTGCGCACGGCCTCGGTAAGTTTTGTACGCTCCACCGCATAACAGGTACGAACGTGCCCAGCACCTCTCTTTCCAAATGCACTGCCGGGGACAACGGCCACGTGCTGCTCAGTCAACAGGCGCTCAGCAAACTCTTCATCAGATAGACCGGTACCTTCGATCGAGGGGAACGCATAGAATGCTCCTTGGGGAAGGTGGCAGGGGAGGCCGATATCATTGAGGCCTTTCACAAACAGATTTCTTCTGATCCTGTACTCAGCGATCATTTCATTCTTAGAATCCTCAGCATTTTTCAGTGCCTCAATCGCCGCAAACTGAGAAGCTGTCGGAGCCGACATCATCACATACTGATGGATCTTGAGTGCAGCATCAGAGATATGCTTAGGCGCACACAGATAGCCGAGCCTCCATCCTGTCATCGCATAGGCTTTAGAAAACCCATTCAGAGTGATCGTTCTATCCCACAGACCATCGATCGACGCAGCGGATACATGAGAGCCTTCGTAGGTCAACTCCGAGTACACCTCATCAGAGATCAGCAAAAGATCATGATCGATGATAATGTCGGAGATCGCTTTCAGATCATCTCTGCCCATGACCCCACCCGTTGGGTTGTTTGGGAAGTTTATGATCAAAGTTTTGCTGTTCGGGGTGATCTTTTCCATCAACGCATCAGGCGTGACTTTGAACTGATCTTGTTCCTTACATGCAACAGGAACGGGTTTTCCTCCAGCCATAATCACTTCGGGAGTGTATGAAACAAAACACGGATCCACAATGAGGACCTCATCACCCGGATTCACTACAGCTCGTACAGCGATATCGAAACCTTCCGATACGCCGGTGGTCACGATGATCTCATTTGGCGAATACGAGGTGTTATATTTTTTTTTCAGATCCTTTGAGATAGCTGAACAGAGATCAGGCAGACCACGGTTTGACGTGTACATGGTCATACCCTTCTCTATCGATGCGATCGCAGCTTTGGATACGTTCCATGGAGTATCAAAGTCAGGCTCCCCTACACCGAGACTTATCACCCGATCACTATCCATGGTGAGAACGAGATCGAAGAATTTTCTAATACCTGACGGTGGTATCTCTGTAGCTATTTTTGATACAAAATTTCGCATGATGACCACAGCTTAGAATGAGATCAACTGCCGATCGCGGTTTCCAGGACGAGCCATCTCCACGCCCTGTTCTTTGTACGTCCGCATCACGATTTGAGTCATTGTTTCCCTGACCCCGTCGATCGATGCGATCTGTTCGGCAACGAACCTGGAGATATCTGCCATGGATTGCCCGGTGATGGTTACCTGGAAATCATAGCTTCCTGTAAGAAGTCGAATGCTCTCTACCTGAGGGAAACGGGCAAGTTTTTCTGCAACACCATCATATCCAAGACCTTTTTCCGGTGTGACCTTGAGGGAGAGAATAACAGAAACATCTTCGACACCTAATGCCGAGTAGTCGATGACTGCCGTACATCGGCGAAGAATGCCTGCCTGAATGAGACAGGTAATCCTTTTAGTCACTTCGCTCTCAGTAACTTCCAGCATGACGGCAAGATCTCGTGCTTGGATCCTGCTGTTTTTCTGAAGTTCCTTTAGGATTATGGTGTCTATTTCATCCATGTTTACTCACCTTTTTCATGACTTTTTACAAGGGGATGCAAAATGCTGCATTCCTGAAACCGTGGATCACTCATGATCACAGTACGTATCTCATTGGTCGGGCTCTTAAAATAAATCTCCGTTGTCCGACCATGCCGACCATGAGAAACGACGCGTGTGGTAATGATACCAAGCATGTTGAGTTCGTTGATAAGATCGGAAACACGGCGGTGGCTCAACGCTTCGGTATCAAGCTCTGCGGCCATTTCACGATACACATTGATCACCGATCCACTTGTGAAGACCTTCTGACCCGAGGCGGCCATGAGAAGCATTGAACACAGAACGATCTTACTTTGTGCTGGAAGCGTTTTGACGCACTCGCTCATCGTATCGGTCTCGATGTTTTCCTGAGCTCCGTTCACATGTTTTACCATGACGTGATCGGCGCCTTCACGCTCGGCGAGTTCTCCTGAGACACGAAGGAGGTCGAGAGCGCGGCGAGCGTCACCATGTTCCTGAGCTGCGCGTGCTGCACAAAGCCCGATCACCTCATCAGAAACAACATCTTTAAAAAAGGCCATCTCAGCGCGCTGATGAAGGATATCGCGGAGCTGATCGGCATTGTACGGAGGAAAGACCAGTTCTTCTTCTGAGAGAGAGGAGAGGACACGGGGATCAAGAAAATCTTTGAATGTAAGATCGTTTGAGATCCCGATGATGCAGACGCGTGAGGAGAAGAGGTCACTATTTATGCGTGTTAGATTATAGAGGGTATCATCACCGCTTTTTTTAACGAGTTTGTCTATTTCATCGAGAACAATGATCTGAAGACCACCGGCCTGTTCAAGAACGTTTTTAAGTTCCGAATACACCTGATCGGTGTGCCATCCGGTTGCCGGGATGGTGTTTTTGACTCGGTCACTTGCTTTAAGATCATGATCGCTGACATGATTTGCGATCTGAGCAAGTACCCGGTACTGGGTATCAATGGTTTCACAGTTCAGATGAACAAGTCTACACGGCGAAAATTCAGAACTTTCATTTTCCAGTTCGAATCCAACGAATTTCACCGTTGCAGTTTTGCCAGTTCCCGTTTTCCCATAGATGAGGATGTTGGAGGGCGTTGCTCCTTGGAGAGCGGGAGCGAGGATCTCTGCAATGGAGTTGATCTGATTCATTCGATGAGGGAGTTCTTTTGGGCTATAACTGTGTCGTAAAACCTCACGATTCTGAAAAATTTTATTAGGGCTGATATATTTTTTAAAGAGACCTGTAGATTTGTAGGGTTCAGCATCCATCGTAAATATTTCCTTATACATCTATTATGTTTTTTTCCTAATAATGTACCACTACTGCGAGTGGAATGATAGACACATTGTCAATTAGGTTTCGAGTGGAAAAACCAAGATAATCAATTGTTTGAGGGAGTAATTGTAAATCCAACAAACATATGGTCGTATTGAGGCCCCCACCCCTTTGTTGCGAGTGGAGATTATATATTTGAAACCAAAAAAAAAATTATTTGATATAATTAAAAAGAAATCTTTATATGTACAAAAATTAAACTATTTATGATTATAAAAATACAAAGATGAAAAAAACATTTTTTCAGCAATATAAAAATACAATCTCCACTCGCAACAAAGGGGTGGGGGACTTCTTTTGTAAATATTCATAAAACAACAAAAAATGATAACATAATAATACAAAATTTTGTTCCTCCTCAATCAAGAGAATAATCTAATATCTTTAAGAACACACATCTTTCTTGTGTCAAGAGAACATCATGAAACTATTTCGATCAAAACTGCAGTAATCACCGTTTCGACCACTCGAACTGAAAAGACTGATTTATCAGGAAAAATACTTCAGGAAATATTTGAAGCCGCAGGCATTCCAGTCATTGGAGTAAAAATCGTCAAAGATGATATAACCGAGATCAGATCAGCCGTTATCGATGCACTCAAGTCTGCAAACTGTATCATCGTGAATGGAGGTACAGGTCTCACCTACGACGATTGTACGATAGAAGCCGTTTCCCCCCTCCTTACCAAAACCATGGATGGATTTGGAGAATTGTTCCGTCAAAAAAGTTACGCTCAGGTTGGAACCTCTGTCATTCTTTCTCGTGCTGCCGCAGGCATAAATAACGGACGTGCGATCTTCTGCATCCCAGGTTCCCCAAAAGCGGTCAAACTTGCAGCTGAAGAGATCATCATCCCGGAAATCACCCACATCTTGACACATGCTAGTCAGTGACGTATCTTGCCTGCTTACACCCGTTGATACTCCCGCTCAGATACAGAAGGTTGCAGATCTTGCAAAGATCATCTGGACAGAGCATTACACCCCCTTGATTGGATCCGAGCAGGTCGCATATATGATAGAAACATTTCAGTCAGTGCACGCTATCACCGATTCGATTCAGCAAGGGTATCAATATTATATCATTCAATATGGAAACATATTCGCAGGATATACGGCAATTTTACCTGAGGAAATAGAAAAAACTCTTTTTCTTTCTAAAATATATGTGGAAAAATCCTATCGCGGCAGACATCTCACCACAAAGGCGATCACACAGATGAAAGAAGTCTGCAAAAAGAAAGGGCTCAACAAAATAAGGTTGAATGTAAACAAAAAGAATCAATCCTCCATTGTTGTGTATGAACATCTGGGTTTCATCAAAGTTCGTGAAACCGTAATAGAGATTGGGCAAGGATATGTTATGGACGACTACATCATGGAATTGATTATCTGATACGTTTCTTCCCTGTTGGATGATCCGGTATTTATCGTATGCAGATCATCGATGTACGCATAGCAGGTCGCCATGTATTCATTATAGCTGGTGATGTTTGACTCATACTTCTCATAAACCTCCTGATCATAGGCCTGGCCGAGCAACATTTCCTGATTAGTCATCTCACTTTGCAGAGATCTCAACTCCTGACCTAGTGAGTCGATGGTAAGAACGATCTCTTCTCTCTTCTCCAGAACCATATCGACCTGCCAGGATACTGTGTAGGCAGTTGTCCCCTCACCCACAAGGAATACCGAATCCTCTCTGATGCGTGTTCTGCTTCTATTTCTGTTTCTGATCAAGGCTGAGTTTTCACCAACGTAGGCGTATCTCGTTGTCTCGATCACAAGGTAATTGCTGATCATATTGTTGCCTGACTCTTTGATCGCGGCCGTCATATGATTCTCCTCACTAAAGCATACGAGCCCTGCTGCATATCCTCTTTTTGCAAGCAGACCAGCTAAAAGAACACTTTTATCATCGCAGTCACCAGTATTTTCGATCACGGTTTCAATCGGGAAATTTACATTTGCTCCGACTGTTTTATAGGGAATATTTTGAACATAGGTGGTCAGCAGTTCAACGTACTCGTCACTCGTCAGAGCATGTTCCTGTGCATAGGAATCAAAAAATCCGAGAAGTTTTTCGTACATCTCATTTTGTGCCGGGTCATTCACGATAGCAGAGTAATAGCTCTCTGATGAATAGCCAAACAGTGGGGTCGATTTGGATCCCTCTTTTTTTGCGCCATTGTAGGGGGCAAGACTAAGAGTGATCTCACCTTGGACTACATTCCCTCTAAATGGAAAATCGATCTCCAAAACTGTTGTCGAGGTAGTGGATATATCCACTATGATCGTT
>DALTVZ010000080.1 GCA_029987315.1 Methanocorpusculum sp. | reverse complement strand
TCTTTGACGAGATCACCGACAGGCTCGAACAGGAGATGACCGAGGAAGCTCCGACGTTGAGCAGGGTGTCGCGGGTGAAGAGGCTGCATAAACCAAACGTGATGGAGCTTATTCGAAGGATCGTTGAGGAATGATCACGAGGCCCTCCCGGGTCTCATTTCCCGAGAAGTTTTCTGATCTTCTCGGTCCGTAGCTCCTCCCGTTTTTTTAGAACGGTAAGATCCACCTCCCCATCACGATACGAGGAGAAAAGAAGATACAGGAAATCACCAGTTATCGTCATCGTTTCTTTTTTGAACCGGACCTCGACCGTCGTATCCCCGGCAAATCCTTTGATAGAGAACCAGTCAGGTTTATTGAATGTGTAGAAGCCTTCGCCTAGGTTTGGAAGCTGATCGACCTTCCCGAAGTTTTCCAGATACAGGAAGAACTCTCTGGTGAGGGGAGCGTCGAGCAAAAACTCCTTCATATATGAGCCGTCGGCACAGGATTTATGCTGAATCGACTGCTGGATGCGCATTTCTCGCGACCTCTCGTATTGCTCTGGCGGCGACGCGGCATTCATCGTCTGTTGTGAGGCAGGAAAGACTCAGACGAACGCATCCCTCACCCCCGTCGATCGTTTTGTGTACCAGCGGGGCACAGTGAAGACCTGTTCGGCAGATGATGTTGTATGCTCTTGCCAGGATGAACCCGACGTCGTCGTTTGCAAGCCCGCGAATATTGAAGGCAATGATCGGGATCTCGGGGCGTTCGTGATAGAGGAGGATGTTCTCCTCCTTCTTCAGCTCTGAAATGATATAGGCGGCCTGCTGTTCCGCTTTTTTTGCGATGGAAGATATTCCTTTTTCTTTGATGAACCGCACGCCGGCCGTGAGAGCGGCAAGACCCGGATAGTTTTGGGTCCCAGGTTCAAATCGTTCCGGCATCTCGAGGGGATGGAAAAGCGAGCTAGAGTTTGTGCCTGTCCCTCCAAACATGACGGGGAGGATCTCTGTTGGGTCACGCAGATAGCATCCTCCAGTGCCTGGAATGCCGAAGAGTCCTTTGTGGCCTGTGAAGACAAAGGCGTCGACCGGAAGGTGACTGAGATCGATGGGGATGTGCCCGGCGGTCTGTGCTCCGTCGACGATGAAATAAATGCCGCGATCATGGAGGAGGTCGCCGATCGCCTTTATGTTCTGGACCGAGCCGAGAACATTACTCGCATGGGTCATGACCATGAACCTCGTGTCAGGCCGGATGGCGGCCTCGACCGATGCAGGGCTGACGACCCCGTTTTCAAACGGGACGATGCCTACCTCGATCCGGCCCATTTTTTTATGTTCGTGAAGCGGTCTAAGAACGGAGTTGTGATCGAGGGCGGTTGTGAGAACATGGCAACCGCGTTCTCCACCGGCGATGAATCCGGATATGAGGAGGTTGAGTGCATATGTTGCATTGTGGGTGAAGACGATATGATCGGGATTATCTGCTCCAAGCAGGAGAGCGAGCTCCTCTCTTGCCTGGGTCACATGGTCTTCGCCTTGTGTCCCGGTGGTTCTTCCAGATCCAAATACGGGAAGAGCGAGAGATTTTGCTACTGCTTCCATGATCTGAGGTGGTTTTGGCCAGCTGGTCGCAGCATTATTTAGATATATGAGGGGATGTTGCTTGAGAGGCATGTCATTGAAGATATCGTATCCTTGTGTTTATATATGGTTTGGTTGTGTTTTGGGTGGGCTGGCCCCTTAGGGACGGCCTTAGCTGAGCAAGTTTTCGAAGAAAACTTGCTAGTAAGCTTTAGATCATCAAAGACCTAATTCGAAAGGGATCAGGGACCAGATGGACGCATGAGAAAAAAACCGCGAATCGGCGCGGATTTTGCCATTCAGGCCCCCTGAATCGGATTTACTTTTACTCACTTGAACTCGGCGGGCCTCTCGCAAGTCTATTGACTTGCTTGCAAGTTTCCTTCGAAAACTTGCTCGGTTGAGGTTGGGCGCTAAGTGGTCGACCTTAGCTGAACAAGGCTTTGCCTTGCGTGGCGGGTGAGAGTACGAGATGTATTCCGTCTAACCAATCTTTATTTTTCGTGTTTTCGTTATATTTTCGTGAATTTCGTGTAATGAATGGTACCGCACAGAAAATTTCGTACACGAAACCAATAGGTATTACAAAAAAATATGCATTATTTTATTTATGAGTTAGAAAAAACCTAAAACAAAATTCGGCAAATACAGCCCTGATTTCACAAACAAAACAATAAAAAGAAATGGACCCGCTGGAATTCGAATCCAGGATCTCCGCCATGTCAAGGCGACGTCATAGCCAGCTAGACCACGAGTCCAATAATACCGCACCTTGTGTGCCTTACTAGATTGGCATCCGACACATATATATTTTTTTAACTTACTCCGGAAAAAAAGGGGGAAGACCCCATTCAGAGTCTGACAAACTTTGCTGAAATGATACCGTCGCTTGAAGCGACCTCCTTCATCACTTCAGGAGAAACAACATCATCGACCGCCAAAATCATCAAAGACTCGGAACCGACATTCCTGCCGCCGACCTGCATACTCGAAATATTCACATTATGCTTGCCAAGGATCATACCGATCGGGCCGACAACGCCCGGACGGTTCACGTGATCAGCGAGGATAACATAGCCGCTTGGAACGATATCCGTCGCATACTTCCCGATCGAAATGATGCGGGGTCCTGCACGCGTAACGATACCGGAGATCGACTCACTGCCCTTTCCTGTCTTAAAGGTCAGCGTCACAAGAGACTTGTAATCTCCTGCCTGGCTCGAGGTCTTCTCAAAGATCGTGATACCGCGGCCCTGAGCAATGATCTCGGCATTAACGATGTTTGCCGGCTCATGAAGCACCTGCTCAAGCATCCCTTTGATACCAAGCCGGGTAACATACTTCAGATTCTGCTTAAGTTCAGCGATCTCCCCAAGGTATGCAAACTCCACCTCCGTGATAGCTCCTTCAGCGATCTGGGCCGCAAGGCTGCCCATCTTCTCTGCAAGAAGTGCATACGGATCGATCTTTGCTCTCGCTTCAGGCGTTACCAAAGGTGCGTTCACCGCACTCTTT
>DALTVZ010000079.1 GCA_029987315.1 Methanocorpusculum sp. | reverse complement strand
TCTTCACGGAGCCGGAGCCTTGCCCGCGTTGCTGTCGGCAACGAAACGCCTGAGGATCGTATCAGGCAGAGATGCTCTATCGCGGTTGGTGACTGGGCAATTGCAGATCTGCTGACATTTTCAAATGACCCGGTCTCTGCGGGACTTCACGCCCTCGAAGAAGGAGCTCCTATCTTCACCGATATCCGCATGGTCCTGACCGGTATCCAGAAAAAAGGCCACACCTCGACGGTCGAGTGTGCCTTGGATTTCGGTGCCGAGATATCCAAAGAGCAGGGGATCACCCGTAGTTCCGCCGGATTCATCGCCTTAAAAGAACGGCTCGCCGGCTCGATCATCGTGATCGGCAATGCGCCGAGCGCTCTTCTTACGGTCTGTTCATTCATCGATGAAGGGATCCGTCCGGCTCTCGTGATCGGAACACCGGTCGGTTTTGTGAATGCGGCCGAGTCAAAGGATGTTCTTCGCACCAAAAACGTTTCATCCATATCCAACATCGGGACACGCGGCGGAACTCCAATTGCTGTAGCTTCTCTCAATGAAATCATCACGATGTATACTGAACTGAGAAAATGATCGATCCGGTCACTGGTTTTTCATATCCTGAGTCGTGGGTGGCAAACTGTCATGATGCGAAAGCATTGGCATCTGCACAAAGCGGTTTTGGTGTGCTGACCTCGACCGGCTCTGTTTTGAAACGTGGATTCACCACCGGCTCAACTGCGGCGGCCGCCTGCTATGCTGCGGTCGCCTCCCTTGCGGCGTCAATAGATTCTGCACCGATCATGCTCCCTTGTGGGATCGCCGCCGATATCCCGGCTACCGGTAAAAACGGCGAGGGATTTGCCAGAAAATACGCTGGCGATTATCCAAATGATATAACGGCAGGGATCCTCATCTGTGCGAAGGCAACTCCTGCGAAGGAGATAACGCTCGAAGCCGGTGAAGGGATCGGCAGATTCGTTCGCGATACTCCTCGCTATGCAAAAGGCGTTGCCGCGATAAGCCCGCCGGCGAAAAAGGAGATAATGGATGCGATCTCCTCAGCATGTCATGCTGCCGGACTTTTTGGAGCCGAGGTTTTTATCACGATCCCTGATGGTCGAAGGATCGGTGCTTTGACCCTGAATCCAAAGGTCGGGATCGAAGGCGGCATATCGGTTGTTGGAACCACCGGGTTTGTCGAACCTTGGGATGATCACCTTTCCGAAACGATGACCGAACGGATCGCTGAAGCGGAAAATGTGGTCATCACGACCGGCAGGATCGGGCTTCGGTATTCGAGGCTTCTGTTCCCAGACTATGAAGTGGTCCTTGCCGGATCAAAGATCGCAGAAGGTCTTGCTGCGGCAAAGCACTGCAAAAATGCCGTCATCTGCGGTCTGCCAGGTCTGATCCTGCGGTTTTTCCATCCTGAGGTCGCGACCTCGCGGGGTTTTCCAACGGTCGAGGAGTTGATCGCCGGGCCTCTCGGGAGTTCTGTTCTTAAAGAGGAACTCGCCGCAGCAAAGCAAAAATATCCCTGGCTGCGTATTGTTATTGTTGACAGAGAGGGCGAGGTCATAGGAGATACAGAATGAAGATCATCGGTGTTGGATGCGGCGAAGGAATGCTGACCAAGGAAGGAGAGGCTGCTCTTCTCGAAGCGAAATGTGTGTACGGATCCGATCGTGCAATCGAATTGGTCAGAGATTTCCTCAGAGAGGATGCAGATGTGATCCCTATCACAGATTACAAGGCACTTCGAACACTGCCCGATGATGCGGTCGTCCTTTCCACCGGCGACCCCCTGATGGCAGGGCTTGGCTATCTGCCGGGGGAGGTGATCCCCGGCATCTCATCCATGCAGACCGCATTTTCCCGGCTGCATGCTCCCTGGACCAATGTGGCAGTCGTAAATGCCCATGGAAACGATCACCAGAAGGCGATCCAGACCGCGGCAGACGACATAGCGGCTGGGCATTCTGTTTTTCTTATCGCTGACCCTGACTTTTCTGTTCCGGAACTTGCACGCTCTCTTCCCGGATCCGTGAGTATCGCGGTCTGTGAGGATCTCGGGTATTTACACGAGCGAATAGCAGAAGGAACAGCAGAAGCTCCACCTAAAGTTTTGAGCAAACTTTTTTGCATCGTGCTTGGGTACAAAAAACAGTAAATAAAACTTACGCGGTGTTGGTGTGGAATCAATTCGGGAAGTATTAGGTCGTGTGTGGATGCATGAGAAAAAGAACCGCGAATAAGCCCAAGTGGGCTTTGCCCACTTGAGGCGGCACGCAAGCCTTTGGCTTGCACGCCTCC
>DALTVZ010000078.1 GCA_029987315.1 Methanocorpusculum sp. | reverse complement strand
GCGCGTTTTCATCCATGATTGTATAATTACAAAGTTGGGCAACTCGTGCGGCGAAACTTCGAATGATCTCCATGTCGGGGACATGCATTTCTGTTAATCTCATTCGACTGTATCCCAAATACATGTATCCCTTTACCTCAACAAAGAGCGGTTGTGCCTTTTCGATGATCTTGGCAAAACCTTCCTCATCCGTGTCATTGAACCCCTTGACGAGAGTGATCCGGATAGCAGTTCTGATGCCTTCCTCCTCCTCTTTTTTTCGAAGAAGGGAAAGGGATCTTTGGATATTTTCCCACATGATCGCCGGGTCGCCGATCGGACGACAGATCTTTTCATAGGAGGAAAGATCCACGGCATCGAGGGAGAGATATAACTGGCTTGGGCTGATCCTTTCGATCATGGACGGGATCGTGCCGTTTGAAACAACGAACACACTGTTCTTCGGGTCTTTCCTAAGAAGGTCGACCAACTCAGGTAGTTTAGAGTAGAGCGTTGGTTCGCCTGAGAGGGAGAGGGCATATTGGGTCGGGTGTTCGGTCGCCTCCTCCCATCTCTCCGGGTCTGTGTAGGGTTTGTCTCCGGAAAGCCCTTTTTTCTGCATTTTTGGAAGAGCTGCCACGATCTCTTCAGGGGAGAGTTCGGCCTCTGACTCGATCTCGTGCTCCATGGACCGCCAGCAGAAAAGACATCGCTGATTGCAGCGAAGAGTCGGCGTCATCTGAACACATTTCCAGGTATCGATGCCGTAAAACTGATTTTTATAACAGGAGTCCCCGCCCCGAAGAGCACGTTTACACCACATACATGGTTTGACGGCGGCAGAGGCTCCTTTGGCTATGAAATTATATCCCTGTCGATGAAGAGAGGTGGTCGGTGTTGTTGAGGGAGGGCGTTTTCTTGGCATGCCGATCAGCGTTTTGACACATATTCGTCAAACAGATCGCGTGCCGCAAACAGTTCGTCAACACTTGGATCGGTTAGAATGCAATTTTTCGCAGAAAGATCGCCAAGAACGGCGCAGGAGAAACTTTCCTCTTTGAATCCCTCAACAACGGCATAATCATACCCCATCCAGGCATAAAAATCAAGAATAAGATAGACGTCAGTGCCTCGCAGAGTCAATACGGTTTTTTCTGCATCGATCCCGGCTCCGCAACTTGCACCCGCATCATAATGGACCGTCGTGTCTTTACCCGGCGGCAGTTCCCAGATGTGGTGGCCCATATGTTTTATGGTACAAACCGTCCCCACCTTCGCCAGAAGAGGAACAAGTTTTGTGATGAGTGTGGTTTTTCCAGAATTCGAATGACCTATGATATTGATTATGCGCATGTGTATCTATATTGTCTTACGTAAGATGGATTTATTACTTTGTACAAGAAACATAGGTTTACATTTAGATAATGGAGATAATTAACATATGAAATTGATGATGAGTAGTGGCCGTACAGCGGAGCAGGGGGCACAGCTGTATTACAAGGACGGGGCAAAATATTCGATAGAAACGTCCTACTGTTTTTTACACCCGATGGACGCCATGAAGATCGGTGTCGAGGAGGGAGAACACGTCCTTATTACAAGCGAGGCAGGTAAAACTGTCTTTTCTGTTCGTGAGTCTCCCGAAACACCCCAGGGTGTTGTGTTCCTTCCCTGCGGACCGTTTGCCAATTTCATTCTGCATTCAAAGACCCACGCGACCGGAGCTCCGGATTTCAAAGGCATGCCGGTCGATGTGGAGCCGACCGATCTACCTCTGGTATCTGCATGGGATCTGATGGAGGAGTTGGGTGGACTCAGATATGAGGTCCCGCCAAACATCGTTCTCCCGGGTGTAGAACAAGGAGAGAAGATCGTCAAAAATGCGGCATGTCCGCTTTGCGGCTGTCTTTGTGATGATATCGAACTCCATGTCAAGGACGGGGTGATCACCGAGGTGATCAACGGATGCGGACTTTCTTCGGGAAAGTTCTGTTCGAACGGCAGGATGATCACCCCGATCGAACGGGATGGGGATTCCTGGCGCGAGACGGATTTTGATTCTGCTATCAAAAAAGCCGCAGAGATGTTTGCCCATGCAAAACGCCCGCTGTTTTACGGCTGGGCTGGGACGTCCACGGAGGCAATGCACGTAGGCCTTCAGATCGCCGAGGAGATAGGCGCCGTGATGGATAACTGCTCGTCAGAATGTCATGGTCCAACGATCATGGCGGTCCAAGAGGTGGGTCACCCCGGATGCACGCTTGGTCAGATCAAAAATCGTGCCGATGTTATCG
>DALTVZ010000010.1 GCA_029987315.1 Methanocorpusculum sp. | reverse complement strand
GAGACTTTCGCCTCACGGGCTTTCCAGGCCCGCGCCCTACCGCTAGACTACCTCAGCATAAAAACTAGCATAAAATGTGTGTTCTCAGCCTTTATTAACTTACTGAGTTGGGGGTAACGAAAACGCGTGTCGATTTTGCGATCAGACCCGGGCTACCGCAAACGATTTTCTCTGAATCAAACAGTGGGTCGGCAAGAGCGATCAGCTGTCCGCTCTCTGTTATCAGAGCAACACTTTGTCCGCGTGAGAATTTTTCCATAGATAATACCCCAACTCCGGCGAGCATTGCACCATTTGCCACCGCTTTTGCTGCTTTGTGCCGGATCACGACTTTTGGGATGTCTGCAATTGCCTGTTCGGGCGGAAGGATCATCGCTAAAAGTCCGGCTTCGTCTTTTGTCTCGACCGCGTCACGGATCTCGTGAAGGGTGTGTGACTCTTCGCATGAAAAGCCGCCTGATTTTGTTCGGCGCAGTTCTACCATCTGACCCCCGCATCCAAGGACATTACCGATATGAACACAGACCGATCTGATATAGGTGCCCGCTTCACACCGAATTTTCAGAAGAACAAGTCTATCCTGCATGTCGAGCATCTCTATTCTGTAGATTACACGAATGCGCAAAGCCCGTTTTACTGCCGAGCGCCTCGGCGGCCGCTGATACACTCTGCCGGTAAACTGTTTTACGACCTCCTCGACGCGTTCACGCGGGACGTCTGCATGCAGACGCATACATGCCACATACTCTTTTTCGTGAAGAAGAAGAAGGGGGGCAAGCCTTACCGCTTTTCCGAGCATGACAACGAGGACTCCTGAGACCATAGGATCCAACGTTCCAGAATGTCCCACGTCGGATTTTAGCATCTTTCCTACCCAGGCAGCCACCTGATGGCTTGTGGGACCTCTCGGTTTGTCAATCAAAATCACTCCTGTATATCCCATTTAGTGACTCTCCGTGACAAGATAGGCATTAAGAGCTTTGAGTGTTCCTTCGATCGATCCGTCACCTATAACAGAGGGAGCGTCGCCCCCATACATCATTTCATTTGCGGTGATCTCTCCAATTGCCATCTGGATGACATTTTCTGTTTTTGGAAGTATCGTATATTTGAATGCTATAGGACTCGTAAATAAAATCGCGCCAACTCCTGTCAGATCCATAACCTCGCCTGTCTTCTCCACATCATAACATTTGTATTCTCTGGGGCTCCCCCCCACATGCTTAATGTCATCGGCAAGTTTTGGATAGGTGTTTCCTGCCCTCGGGATCCCGATTTTTTTCCCGCGGATCCATCTGTCGAGATACAGCACAAGGTCCTTTGTATAGAAAAAGGGGAGCATCTCTGCAGCGACCCCAATATTATGAAGAATTTTTGCTGTTTGAGGTCCGTTTGCAACGATCCTAACAGTCTTCGCAAGCTGTGGATCTAAATGAGGTCCGATTTTTTCTGCGACGTATGCGTTCGGAAAAAATATCGCATCAAACTCTCCCTCGTTTGCCGCCTTGATGAACCTCACAATGACCTCTTGATTTTTGATCGCTTTGATAGGTGAAACGACCTTTGCCTTATGGCTGTATTTTTCACAAAGGGCCGCGTCCTCTAAAGCCCCCGTATGACGGGTTATGGCAATCAACATGTAGTGGAATATTGGACTGTTAGATTTAATAGTCGTTGTGTCTAAATCTCTAGTATGTTCGGTGTTGTGGCCGGATTATTTGCGGGCGTGATTTTTGGTACCATCTCCGGATTCATTCCTGGTATTCATTCAAATACCATTGCGGGAATTATTGCCGCACTTTCTCTCCCTTTGGTGGCTGTATTCGGGGTCGAGGGTATTTGCGTGATGATCGTATCAATGATGATCCTACATACGTTTGTTGATATCGTTCCCTCTACGTTTTTGGGCGTTCCTGATCCAGACACTGTTCTCTCTGTCCTTCCTGCTCACAATCTCTGTCTTTTGGGCAATGGTCAGGAAGCGGTCAGAGTTTCTGCTCTTGGCAGTCTGTGGGGGTTTATTTTTTGTCTCCCGCTCTTTGCTCTTTTTGTGTTCCTTCTTCCTTCTGTTCAGGAGTATGTTGATTGGGGTATCGGTCTTGTGATCTTGTTTGCTGCTGGTCTTTTGATCGTATTCAGTAAAGCCCCTTCCTGGTCGTTTGCAGTTTTTCTCGTGTCCGGCCTTCTTGGAATTTACGCGATGCGGTTTTCCTATTTTTCTTTTGGTATTTTTGGCATAGGGGAGGTCCTCCTCCCCCTTCTCACAGGTCTCTTTGGCATCCCTGTACTTATGAACTCGATGAGATCCTCAGTAAAGCCCGCCGAGCAGAGTTTTACCGGGTTGATGATATCACAAGCAGCTCTCCTCAAAAATAGTATCAAAGGAGCCTTTGCCGGAGCGATCGTCGGGTGGCTTCCAGGTTTTTCCAGCGGAACAGCGAATGCTTTACTCGCCGCTCGAAGGAGTTCTGATTTTGAAAAACTAGATCCAAGAGAGTATATCGTCTCAACGTCTGCGGCGAACACGGCGAATGCAGTTTTGGGTCTCGCGGCTCTGTATGCGATTGGGAGAATGCGTTCGGGAGCCATGGTCACCCTTGCCTCGTTCGATCTTCCCTCAATATATCTGCTGGTTTTGGCTGCAGGGGTGGCGGCTTTGGTCGGTTATGCAATAACGGTTGGCTCCTCAAAATTCAGCAGAACATTTATGCGTCTTGATCAGGCGATCCTTTCTAGGATCGTTTTGATTTTTCTGGTTGGCATAACGGTGATCTTCTGCGGCCCGTTCGGCATTTTGATTCTGATACTTTCAACGCTTGTAGGTATGGTCCCGGGGCTGATCGACATACCGAGGATCTTTTGTATGGGGGCCATCATGCTCCCTGTTATGCTGTTTACGCTGGGCATTTTAAATTTTTGATTTTACTACTCCGTAGCTGTCCTGATAATTTCCATTATATACGTTTTCCACTTTACCCTCGACGGTGTGGATGAGCATCTGGACGACCCGCATGCCTTTTGTTACGGGGATATCTTCCGGCCCGTAGTTTGCCATACAGAGTGTCAGGTTGCCGCGAAATCCTGGATCGATATATCCGGCGCCAAGCACAACTCCTTTTCGCCCAAATGAAGATCGCCCCCAGAGTGTTGCGCAGAGATCCTCGGGAAGACTGACGAATTCCATTGTCGGAACGAGGGTCAATTTCCCTTTTTTTATGGTGATATCCTCTGCACTTCTGAGATCGTAGGATGATGGTTGAAGAGATTCCTCGGCAAACGGATCTATGCCAAGTGTTCCGTCTTTGATACGTTTCCTGATTATTGATGAAGAAAGAACCATACAAGATAATACGCATCGGATGCAAATATAATAATAACTCTGGACTTGTAGGGTAGTGGATATCCTTTCGGGCTTCGAACCCGAAGAACCGGGTTCGATCCCCGGCAGGTCCGTAACTTAACTTAGCTTAACAAGAGCGCATGCAAAAACCCCTGTTTTCCTATTTTTTTCGTGTTGGATTGGAACTGAGCTAAAATTTGCGCCAGATTCATTTTTAAAATCATAATATATTTAAGCAGAGGAAAACAATTTTAACATGAGGTGTAAAGAACTATGACTTATGGAATTGAGTTTGTTCCAGGAAACGTCAATGTCAAACAGGTAGTTAATTTCTGCCAGCTCGCAGAGAGCAAAGACATTGATTTCGCATGGATTACCAATCACTACAACAACCGCCACTGTTACCCGGTTTTGACCGCAGTAGCACTGGCAACGACTTCTCTTAAGGTGGGTCCGGGTATCATGAATGCATTCACTGACACTCCGGCATCAATGGCATCCTTTGCCTGCACTCTTAACGAGATCTCCGATGGACGTGCAACCCTCGGTATCGGCCCAGGCGACCTGTCAACCCTTCCAAAGCTGGCTATCAAAGCCGAAAAGCCAGTAGGAAGACTTAGTGAAGCAATTGACCAGATCCGCGCACTCTGCAGTGGTGCAGAAGTTAAGAAAGACGGCAAAGAATTCTTCGACTACGATGGTGCAAAACTTACCGGTGTCACACTTCCGGGCAAGAAAGGCATTCCAATCTATGTTGGCGCACAGGGACCGAAAGTCCTTGAGCTCGCAGGATTGAAAGGCGACGGTGCTCTTATCAACGCATCCAACCCCAAAGACTTCGCAATTGCTATCCCAATCATCAAAAAAGCCTGCGAATCTGTTGGCAAGAAAGGATTCGATGTTGGAGCATACACTGCGCTTTCTATCGACAAGGATGAGAAGAAAGCAAAGAAGTCAGCAAAGATCGTTGCAGCATTTATTGCAGCAGGATCCCCTGAAGCACTTCTTCTCCGCCACGGTCTCGACCTTGCAAACGTAGCAAAGATCAAGGACGCACTGTCCCGCTTTGACTTCGGTGCAGTCGGTGGACTTGTAACTGACAAAGAAATTGAAGCATTCACCATCTGCGGTACCCCAGACACTATCCGCCAGAAGTGTGAAGATCTTACCGCTGCAGGCGTTACGCAGATCATCTTCGGCTCCCCACTTGGACCCGACATGACGACCTCGATCCGCCTTCTTGGCAAGATTATGTAAATTCGGCACTGCCGATTTTACTCTTTTTTTAAAAGTTGAATTTGGAGATATGCTGTCCCCTATTCATCTCTGATCAGGAATATTTGAAAAACCCTTTCATAAATAGATTTTTTTTTCATCTTGTTGTCTCATATTATCTCAAAACAGATATTTTTTGAATTTTGATGGCCGATTTTGTCCACTCTCTTTCATCCAAAACCCTGATATAACGTCAGTTATATATTAAATAAGGTATTCTCATAGTGGGTCCCCCGTCTTTCAGAGGATAAAAATATACAATCGGTGAGTGTTCATGACAGAAAATCGTTCAAAACTTAATAAGGAACTTGCACAGATGCTAAAAGGAGGAGTGATCATGGATGTGACCTCGCCCGAACAGGCTAAAATCGCAGAGGATGCCGGAGCATGTGCCGTCATGGCTCTGGAGCGTATCCCGGCCGATATCCGTGCCGCCGGGGGCGTATCTCGGATGAGCGACCCGAAGATGATCAAAAGTATCCAGAATGCAGTGTCGATCCCAGTTATGGCAAAGGTTCGTATTGGCCATTTTGTCGAAGCTCAGATCCTGGAAGCTATCGAGATCGATTATATCGATGAAAGTGAAGTTCTCTCCCCGGCAGACGACCTTAATCACATCGACAAAACCCAGTTCACTGTTCCGTTTGTCTGCGGTGCCCGCGATCTTGGCGAGGCCCTTCGCCGTATTTCTGAAGGTGCGACGATGATCCGAACCAAAGGCGAGGCAGGTACCGGCGATATCGTCCAGGCAGTTCGGCACATGCGCACATTAAACGGCGAGATCCGCCGTGTTGTAAGCCTCCGACAGGATGAACTTTATGTCGCGGCAAAGGATCTGCAGGTCCCTGTGCACCTTCTTCAATTTGTCCATGACAACGGAAAACTCCCGGTGGTCAACTTTGCAGCTGGCGGGATCGCAACTCCGGCAGATGCTGCATTGATGATGCAGCTTGGTGCTGAGGGTGTGTTTGTCGGCTCAGGTATTTTCAAATCAGGTAATCCGGCAAAGCGGGCAGCAGCTGTTGTGAAGGCCGTCACAAATTATAATAATCCCTCCATGCTTGCAGCTCTCTCCGAGGATCTTGGTGCGGCGATGGTCGGTATCAATGCTGATGAAATATCGATCCTGATGGCTGAACGTGGAAAATAACGTCATAAAAATCGGAGTTTTAGCACTTCAGGGTGCATTCATCGAACACATAAGGATGCTGGAGAGTTTGGGCGCTGAAACTTCTGAGATCCGAAACCTCTCTGATCTCAAACAAAAACCAGACGGTCTGGTCATCCCGGGTGGAGAGAGCACAGTCATGGCAAAACTTCTGTTAGACCTCGATCTTTATGACGAACTTCGTTCGCTCATCCTATCTGGCGTTCCCGTAATGGGGACATGTGCTGGATTGATCCTCCTAGCAAAAAATGTGGAGGGCGGCGTCCCTTCTCTTGCAACTATGGATATCACTGCTGTAAGAAATGCATATGGTCGTCAGCTTGGCAGTTTTGAAATAATTGCACCCTTTGCTGATGCAGGAAATATCCCTATGACTTTCATACGTGCTCCGGTGATTTCTCGTCTGGGAAAAAGCGTCACTGCTCTCGCAGAGGTTAATGGAATCATTGTTGCTGCCCGCGAAGACAACCAGTTGGCCCTTTCGTTTCATCCAGAGCTCGGTGAGGATACAACTGTTCATACATATTTCCTGAAGATGGTCT
>DALTVZ010000077.1 GCA_029987315.1 Methanocorpusculum sp. | reverse complement strand
AGCGTTTTCAGCATCTGAAAACCCAGTGATCAACCTCAAAAGCAAGAACATTATGGGAGTTGTTGTACCCAAGATCGAGGCCCAGAGTGTTAAGAAGTCTCTGACAAACCGCGGTTACGGCGTTCTTGGAACGTCGGCCGCGATCGATGAGGCCGCTGATGCATTCGAGGAATTAGTGGAGTGTATCATCCTCTCCGCCGAACTTGAGACGACTATGAAGCGCCTCTTAGATGAGATCGAAAGTACAAAGCGCCGTGTGAATGCCCTGGAATACAAGGTGATTCCGGAGTTAGTCGAAGCCCGTAACTTCATCAAGATGCGGCTCGACGAAATGGAACGTGAAGAACTGTTCCGTATGAAAAGATCAAAGGGAAAGTCTGCAGCAAGAGCCGCGTTAGCAGCTGCCGCAAAGGCAGCGAACATCTAAACTAGCTTTGCTAAAGATCGGGAGGACCTCAGGGACCTTCGATAATGATCGGGAGTTCTCTAACCCGAATCTCTTTTTCTTTTTTACTGTTTTTTATCCAATAGGAGGGCATGTTTTGAGTTGAATCGAGCCATACAAATGATCTGCTGATTTACTCGAGCATGAACCTTTTTTTCAGATAAACATATTCATATTATCTCCCGTCCATTAATTGTAAACAATGAATGACCTGTTCCCCGCCGATAAAGCTGATAAGATAGCAGATATGTTTTCCTTTACAGATGAAGAGAAAGGACGTTTTCTCGATAATGTCAATGGGATCCTAAAGATCCATGGGATAGAGAATTCTGAAAAAATAGTCACCGCTATATACGGATATGCAGAGTTGTTCGCCTCAAGCAAGGGAAACGGCTATCTTCCCAATATATCCGAACACATCCTTGGAGACGTTCATGTCACAAAAATCGAACCGCCGTGCGGAAGCAACACCTATATCGTGAAAACACCCAAAGGGTTTTTGACAATAGATGGCGGATTCCCATGTTATACCAATGAGTTGAAGCAGACCATCCTCTCCCTCTACCCTAATTTTTTCAAGCAGAAAACCGAGCTTCTTATCACCCACATCGATATGGATCATATGGGTGCAATGGACATTTTTGACTGTGTGTATCTGAATGAGACGGGTCTTGAGAACTTTAGAAGGGAAGCTGCCGGACTCGGAAACTTCCGAGTGAAAAATGAGAGTCGCGCTCCGTTTTACCAGATGGTGGTCATGCTGACGGATTATAAAACACCGTCTTTATCGAACATCAAACTCCTGGACACACAAAAACCCGATCATTCACTCCCTCTCTCGTATATCGGCGAACTGAAAGCGGCCGGTCTCACCTTTGCGATCTATGAAGGATTTGGCGGCCACGTCGAAGGTTCGATGATCTTTCTCGAGAAAGATGTCGGACTCATGTTCACTGGGGATATCCTGATCAACCCAGACGGATTTACACCTGAACAGCTGAAACGCAATAGATATCCAGCTATCCTTGCGGGTGGGAGCGTGAACGAGGATTCAAAAAAAGCGGCAGCAGAGCGAAACGCTGCATATGAGATGATGCAGGAAAGACGATGGACGGTCTTTCCGGGTCATGGAGATGTTTTCCAGCTCTGAAAACTACGAAATAACGTGAGTGCCTCGTTTATCAGAATAAATTCTATTCCCTTTTTGAAAGAAAGAACGTCTGAAAATATCTATACTACCACGTATAAAAAATGAAAAGACGTTAGAAAAAAAATATTGGGCCGATAAAGTTACCGGATTGTGTGGGGTTTGTTGACCTTGCGGGTAACGTACCCTGCAACGCGGTTACGGATCATTTTGCTCTCGATGGTAGTGATCTCACTGACAACTTTCTTGTTGTCATCAAAATTTCCATTGAAGCTTTTTCCGTGCTGTTCGAGAAGGGCGATGCCGATTGATTTGATATAACTTGGTTTGATTCCCATGAGTATTCCTCAGATGTCTATATATGTAAGACGTTGAGATATGATAAGTATTCTGTTTGCTACTTCATCCGGGGTCGTTCCAAGGATGTATATTCTTCCAGGTCCGCGGGAAGATTCTGGACAGGCTATCGCAAGAGGGATACCTTTTCTGCAGACGGAAGAGATCCCCCAGTCCATGGTTGAAATACCGACCGGATACTTTTCTTGATCATACACCTCAACATCTCGGAGTGTTTCAATAGCTGTTTGAAGGATATCATCTTCATACCGAATGCATGCAGCAGAACGGATGCTCTGATCAAAGTGCCGGACAGTAAGAAGTGCTCGCACGATCGGTTCATCAACACCAAAGCCCACACTTGATCCCCGTGCAATCGCAATACCTTTCTGATCTGTCGCATGTACGGTGGCATAGGCGAGCGCAAGATCGTCTCTTGGTATGATGTAGCGAGAAACATCCAGGAGTTTTCCATGGGCTTTCTGGAGATCGCGAAGAACAGATGACTGATCTGCTGCAGACATTAATTCAGCCCCAGTTCATCTTTTATAGCAGTTATTTCAGTGATGGCGATCTCGTACATCCGTTCACGGGGAACGAGGACATCACCCATCGAAATCCTCGTCCGGTCACATCCTGCGGCAAATGATGCAGCTTTATATTTCTTCGTCACCGTGTTCACAGAAACGTCGGTGATGTTTCCCCCTTTGACATAGGCGCAGGCAACGATCAAACCTGATACACTATCGGCGACCTGAAGACAGATCTCGACGGGAGTCGTGTAGTCAGCACCAAACAGTATATGATTATGACGTTTGATCGGAAGTGCGATCTCGTCTGCGACACCCGCCACACGAAGAATGTTGTATCCGACGACCCCATGCTTTTCCATATCCTCATGTATTTCTTCAAAATCGATATCGTGAAGGATGCCTATGGTTTCCCAAAGGGCAGTGTCTTGTCCTAACTCAGTAGCAAGACCTTTCATTACCGCGGCCGTAGAAAGACAATGACCTATAAGTGAGGGGGAAGTGACATGCTGTTTGAGGAGTGTAAGTGCCTCGATTTTATCCATGTCTTATATATGGGATATGAAAAGGGATAAGAGTCACTACGCACAATGTATTTGCATGAAAGATTGGATACTTGATGTGATCATTGGCGTCTCGGCAATTATTTTGTTCGCCATTCTGCTTCTGGCTCTGCCGCAGGTCCTTCCAGCGGCATATGGATATGTAGTAGCATTTCTGATATTTGTAGCATACCTGACTGGAGCAGGATTGACTGTAATCAAAGGTGCAATTCGAAAATAATTTTTATTTTTTAGTAAATTAAAAAAAAAAGTTACTCGTGTGTTTCGAGTGCTTTAAAGTCTGTTTTATTCATTTTGGTAAGGGGCATTGCGTCCAGGATAGAAACCGATACCGGAACACTCCAGTGATTCAGATTCGATTTTGCAAAGGCGAGGATGTCTTTTACCGCGGTCTCTGGATCGATCTTATTTGTAAGAGTGACATAGAGTTTGATCCTCGTATCGGTCTTCCATGGGATGCCCATGGCGCAGGACTGGGAAATGATGGGACATTTTTCCATGACTGCCTCGATCATCAGAGGATAGACGTTGTATCCATTGACCTTGACAAGCCGTTTATATCTGCATCGGAAATTGATGTTGTTCCCTTCCTCGATGGAGACAATATCCCCGGTATGGAGCCATACACGGCCGTCTGCGTGCTTGCGGAGAACGAGGTCAGTCTCTGCTTGATTGTTATAATAACCGTTCATGATAGCAGGACCGAGCATACACAACTCTCCTTCCTCAGGGTTGGGGAGAACATCGTTCGTCCCTGGAACGACAACACATATCTCAGTTCCCTTGAGGGGGACACCCACACCGCCTTCCTTTAACGTAGTGTAATGGACACCGGTGATGACACAGGCTCCACCGGCTTCGGTCAGGCCATAACCAGGTCTAAACTCTGCACCGCCGTGTTCTTTGCCAAGAATGTCGTTATACCTGTAGGCTAGTTCAGGAGAGACTCGGTCACCTCCGCAGACCAGATGCTTGACGCAGGAGAGATCCTTTCCTTTGAGGTGGGGATACATCCGCTCATACATAGCAGGCACACCGCAGAGGAATGCCATCTCCTGTTCAACAACGAGACGTGCGCACTCTTTTGCATCGAATTTCGGACAGAGAGCGACCCGCAGTCCTGATGAAAGAGGAGCGTGGATACAGACGGTCAAACCGAAGGCGTGGAATATCGGGAGGACGGCAAGGAAACCATCTCCAATGTGGGGAGCGCCATCTACATAGTCATAGATAAGCTGACTTGCCAGATAATTCACCGAGGTGTTGGAAAGCATAACACCTTTGGAGGGACCGGTCGTTCCTCCTGTGTACATAATGACCGCGGTGTCCTCACATTTGACATCGTGCGGCGGTAGGGGAGTGGTTTTTAGAGAGGCAACCCCTTCTTCAAGAAGAGTGGTCCATTCAGTCGATTTTCCGGATGTTTGTTTGGCATGACGAACCGTATGGTTGTAAACCGTCTTCATGATCTTCCCTTTGATACTTGCAGGGAAGTATCCTGGAGTTTTACAGCGTATGACCTCTACGTCAAGATCAGAACAGTGTTCTTCATTGAGTTCAAAGGTCAAAACGATTTTAGATTTGGTGAGTTCGACCGCATATCTAAACTCATCCTTGGTCGATAACGGGTGAACGAGGTTGCATACAGCGCCGATCCTATTTATTGCGTACGCAGCGATCACACTTTGTGGAATATTCGGTAGGAAAATGGTGACGAAATCGCCTTTCTTGACTCCATGTATAATGAGCCCGGCAGCACAAGCATGTACCTGAGCCATAAAATCCGGATAGGATATATTGTTATTATAATACTGAAGGGCAGTCGCTTTGGGTCCACCGTGATTTGCACCATACGTGAGCATGGTATAGAGAGACCGTTTCGTCTCATTGGTATACTCCAGTTTGGTGACTGAATCATTTCTATATGTGCGAGCTGTCATGGACCATACATATATGATAGACGAGGATATTATAGCTAGTGGTCGTACAAAATTTGTAAAATTATTGCATAAATACCCATATAATAACAAAACCAAAAATCATTTATAGAATAGAATAAGTGTTCAGGACTGTAAACGAGTAGGAGAAAAAATGTGAGGGTGTTAGACCCTGTCCTGCAAGGCCATATAATCGAGTTTATTCATCTTTGTCATCGGCATCTCATCAAGAATGACGACCATTTTTGGTACACTCCAGTGATTCAGATGTTCATTTGCATAGATAAGGATCTGCTTCTCTGCTTCGATCTGATCCATCTTCTGCTTAAGCGTCACAAACAACTTGATTCTTCGGTCATCCCGCCACTTAAATCCAACGGCACATGCTTTTGAGATGATCGGACAGCCCTCCATCGCTGCTTCGATCAAAGGAGGGTAGACATTATACCCATTCACCTTGACCAGACGTTTGATCCTTGATTTAAAACAGAGGTTATCCTCTTCGCCTATAACGAATATATCCCCGGTATGGAGCCAAAGCTTTCCGTCAGGATGGATTCTCAGAACATCCTTCGTCGCCTCGGGATTTTTGTAATATCCTTTCATCAGAGAAGGGCTCAGGATACACAACTCTCCTTCTTCGCCTTTTGGCACAAGATCACAGGTCCCAGGTTTAACGAGACATATATCCGTTCCTTCGACCGGGAGTCCAACACACCCTTCAGGGAACGCACGGTAATTATTTCTCGTAAGAGAACAGGTCCCGCAGGCTTCGGTAAGACCATAACCCGGACGAAATTCTGCACCGCCCTTATCCTTTCCAAGAATATCATTATACCGATATGCCAAATCATGGCTCACCCAGTCACCCCCGCAAACAACATGTTTCATGAATGAGAGATCGTGTCCCTTCAGATATGGATACATCCGCTCATACATTGCAGGCACACCGATAACATAGGCTACCTTTTCTTTCAGAAGAAGGTTACTACACTCCTTATCGTTAAAACGAGGCACAAGCATGACACGCATACCTGATGAGAGCGGGGCCTGGATACAGACTGCAAGACCGAACGCGTGAAACAGTGGAAGGATGGCCAAAAATCCGTCCCCGATATGTGCCGTGTTCGTCACGTTCTCCAGAAGGAGGCGGGTCGTGACATAGTTCACCGACCAGTTCGAGATCATGACGCCTTTGGCAGGTCCGGTCGTCCCGCCGGTGTACATTATCACCGCCGTGTCATCTGCCTTAACATCAGAAGGAGGGAGAGGTTTTGTTTGCAGATACTTCTCACCTTCTGCCAAAAGGTCAGACCATTCGGTCACTCGTGCTCTTGCCTTCGCTGATTTTCTGACCGAAAAGGAATACACAGTCTTCATCACGAATCCTTTTGGGTTTTTTGGAAAGTAGCCGGGAGTCCTGCACCGGATGATATGGACATCCATATCAGCTGCAAGACCTTCGTTTAGTTCAAAAGTGAGAATGAGTTTACTATCCGTGAGTTTGACCGCGTGTTCCAACTCTGAAAGGGTCGAAAGAGGATGAATCATATTGCATACAGCGCCGATTCTGTTCAAAGCGTACACTGCAATAACACACTGCGGAATATTCGGGAGAAATACAGTGACAAGATCTCCTTTTTTTACGCCGTGTTCGAGAAATCCTGCGGCGCATTTGTTCACAAGGTCATACAGTTCTCCGTATGAGATCCTGTTACCAAAATATTGGATCGCTATGGCCTCGCGGCCTGCATGTTCCACACCATAGTTGAACATGGAGTAGAGAGACTGTTTTGTCTCGTCGGAATACTCCAGTTCCGTTTTTGCATCATTTCGATATACTGGACGTGGCATAATTTTATTCGGCCTTCTTCTTTTCGTTTGCCCGTGTTTGTTCCTGTTTTTCTAAAAGTCGGTAGTCCACCTTATTGAACTTCGTCATGGGAAGATCGGAGACAAATTCCACTTGGGCTGGAACGCTCCAGCGGTTCATCCGATCTTTGGCATACCCAATCAATATTTTCTCCTCTTCGCCTGTATCAAAGGAACCTAGCGGCTTTTCCGAGACCACATACAGTTTGATCTTTCGATCCAGCTTCCAGGGAGTTGCTACTGCGCATACCTGTTTTATATCAGGATGACCTTGCATTGCTTCCTCGATGAGTGTTGGATACACATTATATCCGTTGACCTTCACGAGCCTCTTATGTCGGGAACGGAAACAGATGTTCCCGTCCTTTCGAATCACTACAAGATCCCCTGTGTGAAGCCAGACATTTCCGTCCTCATGAAGACGAAGAACATCCTTTGTGGCCTCTTCATTCTTGTAGTATCCCTTCATCACAGAGGGACCAAGGAAACAAAGTTCTCCTTCCGCTCCGTCAGGAACGATCTCAGTTGTACCGGGGGTGACGACACAAATTCTTGTTCCGGTAACTGGGGTACCGACACAGCCAGTTGGAAGTTTATCATATTCGTTTGCAACAAGAGAACAGGCGCCGCATGCCTCTGTTAGCCCGTAACCAGTTCTAAAAAGGATCTCAGCATGAGATTTTTTCAAAAGAACATTGTACTTGTTTGCAAGTGCCTCGGAAACACGATCCCCTCCACTGACCATAAGTTTCATTCTTGAGAGATCCTTGTCCTCAAAGAAGGGATACATGCGTTCGAAAAGTGCCGGTACTCCCGGAATAAACAAGATATCCTCAGAAAATATCTGTTGGGCACACCCTTTTGGATCGAATCTCGGGATAAGAACGACCTTCATTCCAGAAATAAGTGGTGCGTGGACGGAGACCGCGAGACCGAAGGCGTGGAAAATCGGGAGGATCGCAAGAAATCCATCGCCAACATCGGTTTTATCCTCACCTATGTCTATCAGAAGCTGGATAGACAGATAGTTTACCGCATAATTCGAGAGCATGACCCCCTTTGAATCGCCGGTCGTCCCACCGGTGTACATGATCATAGATGTGTCATCCGGCTTCGCATCATCTATTGGAAGAGCGGTTCCTTCTTTGATAAGTTTCTTACCTTCAGCAAGGAGATCCGTCCATAAAGTGATCCGGGTAGCGTCATGGACCTTTGGATATTTTCGCATCACAAACCGAAATCCCTTGTCCAGAACAAATCCTTTCAGATTCGAAGGGAAGTATCCTGAGGTCCGGCACCGGATGACCTCAATATCTTTTCCTGAGAGAAGAGCTTCGTTGATCTCACAGGCGAAAACAACTTTGCTTTCCGTGAGTTTGAGAGCATAATCGATATCCTCCTGAGGGGATAATGGATGAACCATATTACATATTGCGCCGATCCGGTTAACGGCATAGATTGCGAGAACTCCTTGAGGAATATTGGGCAGGAAAATGGTGACATGATCGCCTTTTTTTACACCATGATTTACAAGGGCCGCAGATATTGCATGGACCTCGTCCATGAACTGTTTAAACGAAATATGTCTTCCGTAGTATGCAACTGCGGGTGACTTCTCACCGGCCCGTTTGAAACCATACTGAAGTGCTTCATACAACGAACGTTTATTTTCTTCAGAATACTGTAACATCAAATAATGATCCTCCGAATGAGCGGTAAAAATTTAATAATATTATTTGTCGTGGAGGATATAATAGAAACTGAAATATTTTTGTCTATTTTATCAGTTAATAGACAGAATCTTGTAACCTGACTCGGAAATCACCGAAATAAATTTAGCTTCGGCAATAACTTTAGATAACTCCACCGTTGCAGTTTTTGCCTTGAGGTCCACCGATACCGAAACAACACCAGGGATTGCTGAAAGAGCTTTTTCAACATTCATTTTACAGTGATCACACATCATGCCTTCAATGGTAAGTACTTTTTTCATGGTTTTCTCCTTGTAATTTGTTGGTATTTCTGACTTGAAAAACTTAAGCCTGAGAGCATTGGAGACAACACAGACTGAAGATAGACTCATGGCAAGTGCCGCAAAGCCGGGAGAAAGTTTCCACCCAAGCGGAACAAAGAAAACCCCTGCCGCAAGGGGGATACCGACCGTGTTATAGATGAACGCCCAGAAGAGATTCTGTTTGATGTTTCTGAGTGTGGCACGACTTAACCGGATCGCCGAGACAATATCCCAAGGATCGCTTTTCATCAAAACAAAGTCAGCAGACTCTAGAGCTATGTCAGAACCGGCTCCGATCGCGATACCCACGTTCGCCCGAGCGAGAGAGGGAGAGTCATTGATCCCATCCCCGACCATGATGACATGATGTCCGGCTTCCTGCAATGTTTTGACATGCCCCTCTTTTTCTGCCGGCATCACCTCTGCTATGACCGTATGAATAGACAACTGCTCTGCGACGGATTCAGCAACGCTACGTGTGTCTCCTGTCAACAAAACTACATCCAGACCAAGGCCCTGTAATCCTTCAATAGCGGCTTTGGAGGTTGGTCGGATCTTGTCCGAGACGGATATGATGCCGAGAAGTTTGTTTTCACTCGCGAAATAAAGCGGGGTGCCAATTACCTTTACCGGTGTGAGAGGGACACCGTTTTCTTGCATGAAGGCGGCATTTCCGGCATAACAGATCTTCCCGTTCACCAAAGCCGATACACCCCTCCCAGGTACTGAAACGAAATCCTGAGCTTTTACATAAACGATCTTGTTCTCCTCAGCATAGGTGATGACCGCTTTGGATAAGGGATGTTCTGATGCCGATTCAACAGAAGCGGCGACCGAGAGAAGTTCGTCCCGGGTCCCAGAAAAAGTGATAACGTCAGTGACCTCCGGTTTTCCGATCGTGACGGTTCCGGTTTTATCCAGAAGAATGGTATCGGCACGTCCTGCGGTTTCCAAAGCTTCCGCAGATTTTATCAATATTCCTAGCGAAGCGGCTTTTCCCGTCGCAACCATAATGGCGACTGGGGTGGCGAGACCAAGGGCGCAGGGACAGGAGATAACGAGAACTGAGATCGCGATGGAGAGAGCAAACGTAAACGGTTGTCCAAGAATAAGCCATACGACCCCGGAGATGATCGCGATAGTGATCACCAGTGGAACGAATATGCCGCTCACTTTGTCGGCAATTTTTCCGATAGGAGCCTTGGATGCATTGGCATTCTGAACGAGTTCAACGATCGCAGCGAGGGTCGTGTCCTCTCCAACTTTTTCTGCACGGAAGGTGAAACTTCCTAGAGAGATCGTTCCAGCAGAAACCATATCACCCGGGTTTTTTACGACAGGAATACTTTCACCGGTCAAGGCCGACATATCGACCGGAGCGGAACCTTCTGTTATTATACCATCGACCGGGATACCGGCACCGGGTCTAACAAGAATAAGATTTCCAACGGCCACCTGATCCGCAGAGATAATGACCTCGACACCGTCACGAAGGACGGTCGCGGTTTTTGGTGCGAGATCGATGAGTTTTCTGACAGCCTCAGTGGTTTTTCCTTTAGATCTTGTTTCCAAATACTTGCCGATCGTAACGAGCGACAAAATCATCGCGGCCGATTCAAAGTAAAGGTCCATTGACCAGGTACCTGCGGCGGTCAAATCACCGATCGAAAGAGCTGAAAAAATAGAGTATATTGCATAAAGTCCGTATCCGATCGCCGCCATTGAGCCTGTCGCAACCAGAGAATCCATGTTTGGTGCACGACGGAGCAGGGCAGGAATACCGGACGTGTAGTATTTTTTGTTTGCTATAACGATCGGAACGGTTAGGGCCAACTGGGCAAGGGCAAATATACCGGCATTTCCCGGGTCATGGGTCCAGTCGAGAAATGGAAATCCCCACATATGCCCCATTGAGAGATACATAAGCGGGATAAGAAAAGCAAAAGAGATGATGAGCCGGATATTCATTGGACGAAGAGCAGAGCCCTCATTAGGTGAAGTGCCCATGACCACATCATATCCCGCTGACCGGACCGCTCGGACAATCTGATCATCCAAGACATCATCCGAATCGACGACGAGGCGATTTTCCAGAAGGTTAACTGAAGCGGAGCGAACACCTTCAACACTTTTTGCAGCCTTCTCCACGTGGAGAGAACAGGCCGAACAGGTCATGCCAGATACAGTGTATGTTTTTTTCATTTAGCGTTTTCTTTAAAGAACCGACCGATCTCATCCAGCATTGCACCTGGACGTTCGATTTTTCGTGTCTCCAAATCAACGACCGTGCTTGGGACACCAGAAAGAAGACCGCCGTCAAGGAGGTAATCATGAGGGACATTGATCTGGTCAACACTGATCGGGGAGATTTGGCCAGAGATATTCGCAGAAGTTGCCGTAATAGGGCAGTCAAATGCAGAAATCAATTCAAGAGCGAGGGTGTGATCAGGATACCGGATACCTATCGATCCCGTTCCGCCGGATAAGTCACCCGGCAGGCAGTTTTTCACCGGAAGAACGATCGTAATAGGACCTGGAAGAAATTTGCTGATGAATCGTTCCGCAAACGGGCTGACGTCGGCAATACCGTAGATCATCTCGATATCTGAAACGGCAACCGATATCGGTTTTCCAAGATCTCGATGTTTTGCTTCAAACACTTTGACCACTGCAATCTCAGACAATGCATCCGCACCGAGTCCATAGACAGTTTCTGTAGGATATACAACGAGCCCATCCCGTGATAATACACGAACGGCTTTTTCGATTCTGGTTTCTTCTGTAGGTGTTGTCATCAAAACTCTTTCCCCTTTATTTTTTCTATATCAAATACGCCTATCGAGCTGACATGCATCACTGCCATGACGCCGGCCTGAATGGGATCGGTAACTACGAGATTTGCAGCAGAAGAAGCACTTCCCGCCATTTTCAGGCAGATCACCGGGATGCCGTCGGCTTGGATCGATCGGATGGCATTCGTGATCTCACCGCCCATCAGTGAACCGGCGAGAACGAGGATCGAAGCGCGGGGCAGACGTCCAACAGCTTCCACTGCACGTGCCAAAGTTATCTCACCGACGAGAGGGATAGTATCAACAGAGATGCGTTCTCCGCGGATATTATGTCGATCTGCTTCGTTCACTGCCCCCATCGCGACCTGTGCCACTTGGGCTCCCCCTCCCATAATGATGACACGTTTTCCAAATATTGCACCAAACGTATCGTGAAGAGCGACCTCACTGATACCCGGAACGGTCCTAAGTTCAAAAAGAACAGTCTCTATCTCATCACATTCCTCGATCTCGATATCGACCCACGCACATCCTTTATCAGGACCGCGGGTGAGAATTTCCTGTTGGATAGAGGCGATGTTCGCATTATGTTCAGCACAAACCGAACCGATATCTCTGAGAATACCTTTTTGATTGGCGGCTATTAGGCTGATTGCGTGATGAGACACCATAAAATGAGTGCGATAACCGGGGATCGAACCCGGATTAGAGGCTTGGGAAGCCCCTGTCATGCCACTAGACCACTACCGCAAGTATATAATATCTTGTTTGCAGGGTTAATAGAGATTTCTTATCAGGAGGTGATCTCTGTAGTTTCAAGAGCATGACGAGGGATGCTGCAAAGGGTATACCGACCCCCTTCAGAGTGAAGATAGCCTTTGGACACAAGAGAGCGCAGAGCTGCAGTCACTTCAGGGATGCTGCGCCCGCTTGTATCGGAAAGTTCGATTGGTGTTAAGGGAGCATACACCAAAGCGAGAAGAAGCTCGGCCTCGATGTTGTTTTGAAAGATGGTTCGTCCATTCACGATCACATCCTCCATCATTTCATCGATATCCTTCTCGACGGCTTCGAGATGATCTATGAGTTTTTCTCTTGAGTCAAGAAGACGCCGGATCATCATGATCTTGTCAGAGAGTGGAAGAACACTTTCAGTATTGGCAGGATCGGTCTGTGGGGGTTGTTCGGCTTTTTTGACCCGGACCGAGAGTGTGAAATCATTTACCAGATAGTAGTATTTTCGCCGTTTATCATCCTGATAACTGGTGATGACCGCTTCCTTTTGCATGATAGCAAGATGTTCGATAACGGCTTTAGGGTTGATGACCAAACGATCGGATATTTCGGTCACGAAACAGGGTTTCTGCCGAAGTAGATCGAGAATCCGCCGGCGGTTTCGGTTTCCAAGGATGTCCAATAAATGAGATATATTTTCTTGGTCAAGCATTTTTATCGAGATTACATTATGTAAGGGGATATTTATTTAAATGCCTTCTGATAAGCTCAACGGATCATCGAGATGTGTAGGAAAGACATACTTAAAAAAAAGAAAAATGATTTTCTATGATATGTTGATTGAAACCTTAGGCTCGATCAGGGTTAGAAGTCAGACTCGAAGTCGTCAACAGTCATGGCTGAGACGATACCTTTCTGTCTGAGGAACTCTTTGGTCAACAGGAAGTAGACCATAGAGAGAGCTTTGCGTCCCTTGTTGTTGGTCGGAATGACAAGATCAACATGGTTGGTACGGTTGTTGATATCACAGAGTGCAATTACCGGGATACCGGTCTGGAATGCCTCGGTGATGACCTGAGCATCTCCGATCGGATCAGTTACGATGACGACCGAGGGTTCAACATACTTCGGGAGTTTCGGGTTGGTTAAGGTTCCGGGGATAAATCTGCCAACGTGGGAGAGTGCTCCAATAGTATCTGCAAACTTCTGTGCTGGGTACTGACCGTACTGGCGGGAAGTTACGACGAAAATCTTTGCAGGCTCATAGCGTGCAAGGAACTTTGCTACCTGTTTGATACGCTCATCGGTCTTTCTGATATCGATAATATACAGACCGTCAGCTCTGATTCGGTAGATAAAGTCTTTCATGTCGTTGTCTTTCTGCTGAGTTCCAATATGGACACCGGCGGCAAGATATTCTTCTACGGATACTAATGGTTCGTTTAATTCAATTCCAAGTTCATTGTCGGTCATTTTAGAAATGCTCCTCAATTCTTATAAGTTCATTTAATTTAGCAATGCGCTCTCCACCAACAATACCGCTCTTCAAAAAGCAGCAGCCAAAAGCTGTTGCAAGATGTGCAATGGTGTTGTCGGTCGTTTCACCGGAACGGTGGCTCATGACCGTTTCATACCCGTAATCGCGGGCGAGGTCGATCGTTTCAAAGGTGTCGGTAAGCGTCCCAATCTGATTTGGTTTGATCAGGATACAATTGCAGGCATCATATCTGATACCTTCAGCAAGACGAGTGACATTCGTAACGAACAGATCATCGCCGCAGATAAGAGTGTCACGGCCGGAAAGATCCTCGGTGATACGTGCAAACCCTTCGAAATCTTCTTCCTGGATTGGGTCTTCGACAAAAAGCAGGTTATATGTTTCGGTCAGGTCGGCAATATATGCAATCTGCTCCTCAGT
>DALTVZ010000076.1 GCA_029987315.1 Methanocorpusculum sp. | reverse complement strand
TAAAATGTCAGCAAAAGGCGATATGTGCTACGCATGGACAAAAGATGCAGGCATCAAAGGAGAATGCGGAGGAGCAGTAACTTCGCTTCTGAAATATGCACTCCAGAACCACATCGTTGACGCCGTCCTCACAGTAAAGAAAGGTGTCGACATCTACGACCCGCTGCCGGCATTCATCACTGATCCAAAAGAACTTGATGCATGTGCAGGATCTCTCCACTGTGGTACGCTGCTTCTGCCCAAACTGATCCAGAAGTACCTGAACGGTGCAAAGGACATGAAGATCGCAGTCACCGTCAAGGGATGCGATGCAAAAGCAATGTACGAACTTGCCAAACGCGGTAAGATCAACATGGACAACATCTTCATGATCGGTCTGAACTGCGGCGGCTCTGTTACCCCATTCACAGCACGTACCATGATCCTTGAAAAATACGGCATCAACCCTGATGACGTAGTCAAGGAAGAGATCGACAAAGGTCAGTTCATCGTCATGCTCAAAGACGGGACCCACAAAGGTATCTCGATCGACGAACTGGAAGAAGAAGGTGTTGGCCGCCGTCTGAACTGTCAGCGTTGCGAAACCAAGATCCCCCGTCAGGCAGACATTGCCTGTGGAAACTGGGGTGTCTTCGGCGAAAAAGCCGGCAAGGCAACCTTCGTTGAGATCTGCTCCGAGAAAGGTGCAAAACTCTTCGACGGTGCCAAAAAGGCTGGTATCATCGACACCTGCGCACCCGAGGCAAAAGGTCTTGAGATCCGAGGAAAGATCGAGAACGTCATGGTCAAGATGGGTAAGAAGAACCAAAAGAAACAGTTCGACGCCCTTGGCTATGGTGCAAACCGTCTGGCATTCATGCAGGCAGAAACATCACGCTGTATCAAATGTTACACATGCATTGAAGCCTGTCCAGTTTGTTCCTGCACGGAATGCATGGCAAAAGATCCAAACTACGTTAAGCCTGGGATTATTCCGCCAGACTTCATGTTCCACATGATACGCTATGCACACGTAGCTCCATCCTGTATCAACTGTGGTCAATGTCAAGAACTCTGTCCGATGGACATTCCAAATGCGCTCTTTATGCATGCAATGCAAACTGAGATCCAGGAACTTATCGGCTATGACAAACCAGGTTACGACATGACACCCTCACCTTTTGCCTACTCTGAAGAGAAGAAGGAAGGCGGTTTTGTCTTCTTTAAGATGCCGTAATACACATCTCTGCCATCAGATTAATGATACAAAACATCAGTTGGGTGTGAGATCCACACCGATCAGCCCCTTTTTTAATAGCTTGATAACAAGGAATTCTGTACCTACTTGTAATGAGAATGATAATCAAAAAAACTAAAATTAAAAAAAGAGCATGCATCATCTCAATCCCTGCACGACCTTTGATACATATCAGGATGAGCAGGTGGTACTCAAACCCAGTATTATTCCTTTGACGTCACGCTGATCACCGAGGTGTTCCCAAGGTCCACAATTTCGTCGCAGACGTACGGGATCGGGGTGTGAAAAATCGGACCGCCAAGAGTGACCGTGTGATACTCGCCATTCTCCCCGCAGACATCGAGTCCCTTCTCCTTCATGAACGCGACCATCTCATGGTCCAGAACTTTGCCGAGCAGATGTTGTGGCAGATCCGCGTTCCTCACACACTTGATCACGCACTGATACCCAAGGTCGATGACCTCTCTCGTGTTCTCCTCACGGTCTCTATTCCAGAGCGGATAATACGGCTCGATCCCTGCTGATCTGCACCTCGCCGTGCCCCATTCCCTATGCTCTTCGATGTCGATGTCTCCATAGACACAAAGCTCGGCGCCGAGTTCTTTTGCACGGCGAAGTCCATCTTCGAGTCCAAGATGATACTCCTGGCCGCTGGATGCACAGGTGATAAGAGGGATCTGCAGTGACTTTGAGATCTGATCGAGCAGATCAAGATCGACTCCGTGGAACCAGGAGAGCTTTTCATCTTTGTTCACCATGACAAGCAGACCGACCGGTGTATGACCTGCCGCGATCATTTTGTGGAGAGCAAGTGTGCTGTCTTTTCCGCAGCTATAAGATATAACGAACTTCATGGGTTGATCTCCAGGATCCGGTAGATCGCATCCATATCTAGAGATTTTCGTAGAGCATCAGCGAGGAGATCAAGTTGGTGTTCGCGGTAGTTTTTATCTAAAAGCAGACTATCATCGCTGGACCCAACGCCCGGGACATCCTCTTCCTGCAGATGGATGTCGAGTTTTGGAACGACACCAAGAACCGGGACACCGGTCAGTTCGGTGAGACGAGCCGGTCCGATGCCTAAATGTTTTGCGTCGCCCGAGAGCCGGTTGATAATGAATCCGCGAACGAGATTTTTTGCCGCCTCGTCGAAGAGACCGAATGTTCCATAGAGTGAGGCAAACACGCCGCCGCGTTCGATATCGCCAACGATGATGACGGGTGCGTTGATCTCTTTTGCAAAACCCATGTTGGCAATATCGCGATCCATGAGGTTGAGCTCTGCGGCTGCTCCTGCACCCTCGATGACGATGATATCGTATTCTTTCTCAAGGCTTCGAAACGCTGATAGGACCTCGGGCATGAGCTGGACCATCTCTCCATATTTTTTGATACCGGGGATCTGTTTTCCTCTGATACAAATTTCCGTCCCTCCTTTGCATGGTTTGACAAGGACGGGATTCATCCGTCCGTCCGGCTCGATGCCCGCGGCTTCAGCTTGTATTGCCTGTCCGATGCCGATTTTGTCGCCAGAACGGGTCACAAAGGCGGTCGAGGAAAGGTTCTGCGGTTTGAACGGAGCGACACGATGACCGTCCTGAGCCAAGATCCGGCAAAGACCGGCGGTCAGGGTGGTTTTCCCAACATTAGACGCGGTTCCCTGTATCATAAGTGTTTTTGCCATTTCAGTCTCCTATCTTTGCCGTTACCGGTTTGATACAATTAGTATTGTCTTACTACTAAATATTTTTATGAGTTGTGTCGCTCGAAAAAATGTACTGGAAAAGGCGGAGCTGTAGATAAAAACCGTAGATGTGAGTTTGCCCAGTCGATGTGTAAATCCGTTTGCCAGCCTGCTCAAACCAGACCATCACACAAAATTCACAAAAAAATAACGAAAACACGAAAAAGAAAGATTGGTTGGACGGGATACATTTCCTACCCTCCCCCGTCTCGCAAGGCAAAGCCTTGCTCGGGTGAGGTCGTCGCTTTCAGCGTCCAACCCACCCCCCCACACGAAATCTGCGAACCCGCAAATCAAAGATTTGCTCAGCTGAGGTCGTCCGCTTTCAGCGTCCAACCCGCAAATCAAAGATTTGCTCAGCTGAGGTCGTCCGCTTTCAGCGTCC
>DALTVZ010000075.1 GCA_029987315.1 Methanocorpusculum sp. | reverse complement strand
GGGGCAATGAAAGGTGCACAACCGGAACATGTCAGCAAAAAAGCACGTCAGCGGGGTATTCCTCAGTGCGGGACGCTTGGTTCTGGAAATCATTTTCTTGAGATCCAGGTCTTTGATGAGATCACAGATGAGGATACGGCAAAAACCTTCGGTGTTTCAGAAGGGCAGATATGTGTGATGATCCACTGCGGGTCACGGGGTCTAGGTCATCAGGTCTGTACTGATCATCTGCAGATCCTTGAGTCGGCAACAAAAAAATATGGCATAGATCTTCCTGACCGCCAGCTTGCCTGCGCTCCTCTCTCTTCCCCAGAAGGAGAGGCATATTTTGGCGCGATGGCGGCCTCGGCAAATTATGCCTGGGCAAACCGTCAGATCATCACACATATCGTGCGGGAGCTTTTTGTGAAAAAATTCCAGATTTCGTATGAAGAGATGCCTCTTGTATATGATGTCGCTCACAACGTCGCAAAATGGGAGGAGCATGATGTCGAGGGTGTCCGACAAAAAGTCTGTGTCCACCGAAAAGGGGCGACGCGGGCTTTTGGTCCGGGCAGATCCGAGCTTCCTCATGAGTTCCGTGATTGTGGTCAGCCTGTGCTCATTCCGGGAAGTATGGGGACACCCTCTTATCTTCTTGCGGGAACACAAGGCGCGATGGATAAAACGTTTGGCAGTACCTGTCACGGATCAGGGAGGGTAAAAAGTCGTTCTTCAGCAAAGAGGAGCCAGACCGGCGAAGAGGTCGTACACGCTCTCCTTCAGCAGGGGATCATTGTCCGGGCGCCAAATCATGGAGTCATCGCAGAAGAAGCCCCAGATGTCTATAAATCCAGCAGTGAGGTCGTTCAAACCGTACATGATGCCGGGATCTCCCGTATCGTCGCGCGAATGCGGCCGCTAGGAGTAATAAAAGGATGAGCATTGCAGTGTTCTGGGATTCGAAGATGACGTTTCATCGTCTCATTGAAGATGTTGCCTGTCCGTGTGAAGGGGTGACCCCACTTTTATTGTCTGCACCGTTTTATCGCGGTACATACTCAGGCGTGATCATTCCAACAGGGTTTGGCAATACGTCGTACTCAAAGCTCCTTCCTGCTCTGCGGGCATGTTCAGAGCGGATCGAAAATTATCTGGAAGAAGGGGGGAAACTCCTGGTTTTTGGTGCAGCTGACGCTTCCCCCAACAGATATGACTGGCTCCCTGTGAATGTGGAATATCATTATGAATTTGGTGAACATTGCCTTGATGTTGACTGTTCTTCACCTTGGTCATGTATTTTTGATGGATATGACACGAAGAATTTTGCTGCCGACGGCTGGTTTGAAACGTATGAGGGAAAATCTATTGCAACTGCAGAAAATGGATATCCAGTTTTGGTCGAATGTTCTGTAGGAAAGGGGACGCTCCTTCTTGCAAGCACTCACGAGTATCCAAGCGATGCATTTTTGAAAGCGTTCTCAGAAGGGGAATCTTTCTCCTTCTGAGAGAAAAATTCCAAGTCTTCAAACGAAATCTTATTCATTTCAGATAACATATTAAGTCACATATCCATTTCGGAGTCAAAACCTCATGACACACGTAATATTTGATCTTCTGCAGATTTTGGACGAGGCAGGTATTGACCAGCCAGTTGCCGGAACTCTTATCAGCGAACGCTTGGAAATATCCTGTACCGGTATCTGGAAATATGTCAATCTTTTACGTGAGTTAGGATATGTTATCGATGCCTCGGATAAAACCGGATACACTCTTCGAAAACGCACTCGGCTTTTACTCCCTTATGAGGTGAGGAGGCACCTGAAGACCAAGGTCATCGGTCGGGAGATGCATCACTATGAGCAGGTCCCATCAACCAACGCCCTTGCCCGCCAGATGATGCATGAGATCGGAGACGAGGTCCAGCCCGGAACCGTTTTGGTTGCCGAGATACAGACCGGCGGCCTAGGTCGGATGAATCGGGTATGGATGTCGCCCGAAGGGGGTATCTGGGCGACCATTGTGGTGATGCCCAAACTTCAGGTCGACCAGACCTTCGTGATCATGACGGCCGCATCGATATCCCTTGCCCGGGCCATCAGACGTGAGTTTGGACTCTCGGCCTTGATCCAGTGGCCAAACGATGTGTTCATCGGGGATAAAAAAGTTGCAGGAACCACTCTTGAGCTTTCCGCCGATGAAGACATAATCAAATATTGTCTGATTGGCATTGGGGTGGATGTGAATGTCTCCATCGAAAAGGTGATGCCAAACATCTCCCATCTTGTCACATCTATCTCTGATGAACTTGGTCACGATGTCGACCGTGCCCTGTTCTTTGCTGTGTTCTTGAAGGAGTTTGAACGCCGGTATCAGATGATCCTGAAAGGCGAGACCGAATCACTCTTCAGGGAATGGAGAAGCCTTTCTCGCACCCTTCACCGAAGAGTCAGAGTTCGCACCATCAGAGAGAGCTTTGAGGGCGAGGCACTTGAAGTCGATGAGTACGGTGCCCTACTCATCCATAAAGATAATGGTGAGGTCGAACGCGTGATAGCGGGCGACTGTTATCTTATCTGATCATTTTTTATTGTTAACCATTCAATAATTATTGGTTAACTATGTACGGAAACGAGAAACGTTCGCGTCTGATCATGTATTCGGCGGTATTTGTGGCCTTGATCACGGTCGGCGGCTGGATATCTATCCCGTTTGTCGTTCCGTTCACTCTCCAGACGCTTTTTGTTTTGCTGGCGGCGTCGGTGATGAAAAAATATGCGGTGATCCCGGCTGCTCTCTATGTATTGTTTGGAACGCTTGGTCTCCCACTCTTTCACAATGGGACTGCGGGGATCGGTATACTGCTTGGTCCAACAGGCGGGTTTCTCATCGGGTTTATCCTGATGGCGTTCATCGCAGGACTGTTTTTTTCGAAAAAAACCGTATCTATGGATATAGTGGGTCTCGTCCTGGCAACGCTCGTTTGTTACTTCTGCGGAGTGGGATGGTTTATGATCTCATCCGGAGCAACTCTCTGGGCTGCGCTTTTCGCCTGCGTGATCCCGTTTATTATCGGTGATATCATAAAAATCACAGCAGCCGAGTTAGTAACGATCCGTCTTCGAAAAAGCGAGAGGTCCATATTTGATTCAGATCGATGATCTTCGTCATGGTGTTTTGGCGATCCCCTCTCTCCAGATCCCCGCCGGTCTCACGGTGGTCTCAGGAAAAAACGGGGCCGGTAAGACAACTCTTCTTAAGATCTGCGCAGGGCTTGTTTTGCCGGATGTGGGATCGGTCAGCATAGACGGTCTCTCCCCGCGTTTACAAAACGTTGGATACGTGAGTGAGTTTCCCGACAGACATCTTCTGTTTCCGATTGTTTTTGATGAGATCGCCTCGTCTCTTCGGTTTGCTGGACAGACTCCTGCTGATATCGAGGAAAAAGTTTTGAAAACATCGGAGGAGGCAGGTATCACACATCTTCTTACAAGAGAGTGCAGGACGCTTTCCGGCGGAGAAAAAATCCTGGTTGGCGTAACGACCTCGATCATTCACGATCCGATCCTTCTTGTTTTTGATGAACCGGATTCCCATCTGGACCCAGAGACCGTGGAAGATCTTCGATCATTTATTTCTTCGAAGCATATCCCGTATGTGATGTGGAGTTCACATTCCTCGGCACTCATACGCAAAGCAGATGTTGAGGTGAGGTTGTGAGGATCGTTCTTGATTCTGTTCACCTTCAGTTGGGTACGTTCTCTTTGTCTGCTGATGATGCCTTCGAAGAAGGCGTACATATAATATCCGGCAGGATCGGTTCAGGAAAGTCCATGCTTGGATCTGCACTGGCCGGTCTATCGCAAATTGATTCAGGGAAAATCGTTTTGGAAGGTTGCAGTTCACCGATCCTTTTAATGCAGTTTCCCGAGTATCAGGTGACAGGACCCACGATTTCGCGTGAGATCTCCTCATGGGGTGTTTCCAGCATCGATCCGTTCTTTTCCCGTTTTGGTGTGGAGATGTCTGACAGGGATCCGTTCACTCTTTCAAGGGGAGAACTGAAACGGCTGATGCTTGCCTGTGTTTTTGCCAAAGATCCGGGCGTGCTCATTTTGGATGAGCCGTATGCTTCGCTCGATCCATCAGCAAAAGAGGTTTTGACCGATTCGATCGAAAATCGTCGAGGGATAACGGTTGTCTTTTCTCATGAAACTGAGCATGTTCCAAAAAACTCTCAGAAGTGGAGGATACATGCCGGAGAGCTGCATCATGAGTGATATCAGATTTAGGCTTCTTACCCTCGTACTTCTTTCGTTCCTTTCATTTGCGGATCTGTTTGGAGCGGCGGCGGTTTTTGGCTGGTGGCTCGTCTTTGGTGCAAAGACGACGTTTGAAAAAAATTCCTGGAAGTTGGTGATTCCGGCATCAATAATTATTGGTCTGTTTCCCTCGGTTGTTTTATTCTTCACTGGAGGGGATTATTTCTACGGAGTAAAGATCTTCATTCTTGTTCTGCTTGCTTTCTGGTTCTCGGCATCTCTTCTTGCGGGTGAGCTGATGAGTTTTTTCGTCTGGGTTTTTGGTCAGGGAAGCGGTTTTGATCTGGGGATGGCCGCAGAGTTTTCCGTTCAGGCTTTCTATGAGATCCGTGATGATTTTTCTCATATGCGGTCAGCACTCAAAATCAAGGGGCAGAAGTTTTCCCTTTTAAAAATTCCCTCACTTGCGGCAGGCCTACTTATCCTATCCCTCCGGAGGTCTAATGTCCAGTCATCACTCCTTGCAAGACGTGGGTATTTCTCGGGCGGGACATACATCCCGGTATTTTCACCAGGCAAAGTTGACATTCTTATGTTAGGTACGGCTGTTCTTCTGTATCTTGTGCTTCTGGTTTGAGATGCAGGGGAGCCCTTGAGTCTGTCCAATAGTGGGTTCTGTGATATAAACCTCCCCCATTTATCATATGTTGACCTTTTTCGTGTTTTCGTAGTGTTTTCGTGGATTTCGTGTGATGAGTGATACCTGCCCAAAAATCCCGTGCACGAAACAGAAGTACAACAAAAAACGGACTCTTGAGGTCAGCCGCTTCGCGTCCGACCCGCCTCAGCTAAGGTTGCCCGCTTCGCGTTCAACCCGCCACACAAACTAATTTATCCTACAGAACCTACAATGAATCATGAATAAAATTAAGGATAATGGAGTTAGTCCGGTTATTGGAACTATACTACTTGTGGCTCTTTCCATTATCCTTGTCTCGCTCGTCTCTGTTTCCGTCATGAGTGCTGTTGGCTCCTTTACCCCTGTGGAAAATAAGGTGGTTGGTTTCACCGTTCAGGTGAACGCGTCCAACAATAGTGCTTTGATAACACCGGTTTCTGGAACAGATCTTCCATTTCTTGAGTCGTATCGCGTGTATACGAACAATGGACACTGGGATAAGCCGGATGCAGGAAATATTACCGTTCCAATGTTTAATTCATCTGTTACGTATGTGAACATCGTCGGCAATTTTACCGATAGGATAACCGCGCTTGTTTTCAGTGGGAAGGTGGTTGTTGAAGGAGGCGTGGTAGTAGTGGAACCTGATGAGCCGCCTGGGGGTGAGTATTATGAGGTAGGAAGTGAACCCTATACAAATGCAACTGAGTTTGTTCAATCAATTAATGAATGGCAACCAGGAACAATTGTCTACGAAAATGATTATGATAATACCGGTCGTCCCATCATAAAAAAAGATATCATTGTAGCGAATGAACCGATTATGATCACGGCTGAATTGCTGGGTCCGGGTGGTGTTTTCGAAATAGCAGGTAACCCGACGGGGAATATCCCCGTTATCAGTCGTGCTCCAGGATATAATGGTGCGTTATTGGTGGTTGAAGCAGGTAAATTTCAAATATCATATGGAGAAATCACTTTTGATGGTATGAGTCATGGTAACGAACCAATAATAATTGTGGAGGCAGGCACAACATTTTATGCAGCGGATTATTTTATTGTTCAGAATGGGAAAAATGAAGATGGTATTGGAAAAGAAGGAGGGGGTATGTATATAGCGGGGACTGTCGAACTCCATGGTTCCACGAGTATTTCCAGTAATTCTGCGAAATATGGTGGGGGTATTTTTATTGATAGGGGCGGGAGTTTGACAATGAGTGGTGGAAGTATTACCGCAAATTCTGCTACAGTGAAAGGGGGAGGAGTCTATAATAAAGGGACACACACATTATACTCTGGAACCATTGATCAAACTAACGCCGCTCCAAATGGGTCTGTGTATTATGCTGTTGCCGGTTCAACGAATAGTCAATCCATATACAAGCGTTTCGCTGCCGGTCAACAAATAACGACACCAACAGTGGATCAGGCTGTTGATCTCTATCTCCCCTATTGGGGATAAGTCATAACATTTTTTAGAATCAATTCGACGTATATACTAATCAGGTACAGATTTCCAAGGGACTACTTTTTTAACTCTTCCGTCCAAAATAATAAAGGTTTAGATAACTCGAATGAGCAGGGAGAACATAATGACAAAACTCAATATTACCGACACAACGCTCCGTGACGCTCATCAGTCACTAGCGGCAACG
>DALTVZ010000074.1 GCA_029987315.1 Methanocorpusculum sp. | reverse complement strand
GAAGAACTCATCAAAAATATGTGGATATAATCAAACAAAAAGGGTACTAATAGAGAAAAAGTAAGAATACTTCTCAATTGATTTATGATAGGACTTACGCGGTTTTGGTGTGGATCCATTTTGGGAAGGGTATGGCTGGGTGTGGGCGCTTGAGAAAAACCAACCGCGAACCGCAAACTTTTAGTTTGCGGTTCGCGGTTAAATAATCTCATGCTTCCAAATTCACCCAAAAATCAGTTGATAGGCTCGAAAACGCCACAATAATAACAGAAAACAAAAAAAAATCAGAGGGCCGCGTCGATATACTCTGATATCCGCGACACAGAAATTGCGCCCACAGGGACAACCTTCCCATTCACCAGAATGATCGGCAGCGGCGGATGATCGATCTTCACCAGCTCAACCACCCGGGCAGGGATGCCCTCATCCAAAGACGTCAGAGACACCGACACCTTCTCGCCGTACTTCTCTTTTAGCGCTTTCTCAAATGCCGGAAACGCAAACGTCATCGTCTCCTTCTCGAAACAATCCACAAGCCCACAGGATCTATCCTTATCACAGGGAAACGGACCGCATGGACGATACGTATAGGCGATCACTTCTACAGAAATCGGAGTCATACCTAAAACATTAGCGTTGCCGCGTAAAAAAGAATGGTGATGTGGTCGAAAGGGTCCGATCAGAGAAGTGGCTTAAGAAGGCTCTCAAGCGTTGCCGCATCGGTCACGCCTTCCAGTCGCTGGATGATTTTACCATCCTTCTCAATGATAAGAGTGGGCACTACGCTGATGGAATACTTGTTTGCAAGATCTCCATGCTCATCCACATCAATCATCTTGACATCGACCTTGTCTCCCATCTTCTTTTCAATATCATGAACGATAGGGCTCTGGATTCTGCAGGGTCCGCACCAGGTGGCGTGGAAGTCGTATAAGATCGGTTTTGTCATAATTAAAACTAGGGCAAGAAAACTAATATATCTTCCCATTAAGGAACAAAAAAATAGGGCGGAGGTGATTATTTGATAAGTGCACGGATCAGATCACGATCAAACAGCATCCCGGAAAGACGCTGGTCATTATCGATGATCGGAAGCTGATCCACGCGTCCGCGTTTCATCCGCAGAGCACAGTCACTGACCTCCGCATTATTTGGAACAGCGATGACCTTCTTGACCATGCAAACCTTGACTGGACGGTCTGGAAGCTCGACTTTGGAAATACCGTAAGTGACCGTGTGGTTATCGCGAATACTCTCCCACGTCCACTCATCATCATCGGTCCCGGTTGAGAAATCACTCGTCTGAACATCATCCTCAATGCTTGAACATCGGATCAGATCCCGCTCAGAGATGATCCCGGTAAGCTTATTTTCAGAGTTCAGGATCGGCATCGCATCAGAGTGCGCAAGTTCCATGATCCGGCCGACGACCGGCAGAGGGGTCTCTTCCCAAAGAGCATAGGTCTTTGTGCTGACAAACCCGTTTCTGATCTCGCGGACATCCTTCATTTTTGCAACTGCGCCGACAAGATCGGAAACACTCAAAAGGCCAACAAGATTTTCTCCATCCACGACAGGAAGACGGCGGACATTCATCTTCGTCATGATATCTGCAGCCTCGGAAAGGGTAACATCCGGACGGATAGTTAACGGATCGACCGACATCAGAAGGGCAACCTGGATCTCCTCCGGCTGACGCAGAATATCCTTTCTGGTAACGATACCAAGGAGCTTCTTCTGCGGGCCTTTCACCACCGGAACGCCACTGATCCCGGTCCGCTTGAGAATACGTAAAACATCATCGCGGCCCGAGGGGATCTCAACCGTGACAACATCTTTTGTCATGTAATCTTTTGCTAACATTTCCGTCATGATATTCACCACAAGATTCAGGCCGTCAGACAGATCGACCCAACTGATTTCCATATAGAGAAATCTGTGAATATTTTTTGGTTGGCTGGAGGTAAATAATACCTTCATTCAACTTCCACTCATATGGGGGATTTTCAATAGAAAATCAGGTGAAACATTGAATCGCGCAGAAAAAAAGAGAGGGGGGGTTATTTTTTGATGATCAGTGTACTGGTCTTCGCATAGTTGACGATGTGCGTGGAGACGCTGCCCAAGAGAAGGCGGTCGAGTTTGGACTTTCCGCGGGATCCGACAACGATCAGATCGCATTCGAGCTCGGCTGCTTTATCAACAATCGTATCGCCGGCATGTCCTGACTCAAGATGGGGGGTGACCGTCACACCCTTTTTGGCTGCATCTCCAACAAGTTCTGCCATGACATCCCGGCCTTCCTTTTCAAACCGCTGATAGATCAGTTCCCAGGATGTATCAACAGGCCCTGGTGAGATCATACCAGACTCGATAACATAAATTGCATGGAGCTCGGCTTTGCACTGTTTTGCAAGTTCGGTGGCTTTATAGAACGCACTTTTGCTGATATCTGATCCATCGATCGCAACTAATATTTTTGTAAACATTTTTTAGAACCTCCTACGTTATGTGTAAATTACCTCTCTTAGGTTATAAAGAGTTGGTATTACCACCAGAAATGACCCGGATGATACCCTGAGATCCTATCCGGGAGATCAGGGAAGCTGCCGGGTCCTTCGTCCAGCGGCCGGCATATCCTCCGTCAAGAACGATCAGATCGGCCGGGCCGCCCACCTCGATTTTGCCTCTTTTTCCCAGAAGGGAAAAACCGTCCGTCATCATCGAAAGGATCTCTGCGGCATCGAGTTTGTATACAGTCTGCAGAAAAGCCGCCTCGGCAAAGAGATCCGGCGGGACAAACATCACATTGTCCGTCCCAAGAAAGACCCGGCATCCGGCGTCCAGCATCTCACGAACAGGCGGCCGCCGATTGTCGGCAGTCACTCCAAGAAGCCAGTTCGATCGCGGGCAGATGACCAGCGGGATATCTCGGTCAGCCGCCTCTCTGATGTGGCTCTTCGTAAAATGCGTCGCATGGATGATCAGATCGGGATCCAGAGCAAAAGCCGCCTCGATGTCCTTTGTCCCTGCTTCGCCCGCATGCACGGCAAAAAGTTTCCCTGACTCTTTTGCACGTTTCACCGCCGCCGCCTCTTCAGCCGTGCCCTTCGCATTGGATAGACCAAATCCCTCGGCGGCAAACTCTCCGCCGTCTCTTCCAAAGACGACCATCCCGACGGAAGGATCGGCGGCCTCTCTGAGGAGGGCGACACCCTCCTTCCCCCCTTCCCGGAAATCCGCAAAGCCGAGGGTCCCGGTCGCCTTCATGAACGAGATGGTATCCTGCATCGCAGAAACCAGACGGTCATCCGAGGTTTCCCGTAAAAGTCTGTGCTTTAACCCGTTGGGCGGGGCAACCAGCTCGGCAAGCGGCCGATCGATCCTGGTATCCATGCCCACCGTATCGGCGATATGCGTATGCGCGTTGAAAAACGCCGGGACGATCCATTCCGAGGAGGAGGTTTCACTATCAGTGATCTCGGATATGCGGCCGTTTTCGATGATGATCCTGACATTTCGCGGGGTAAAGGTCTCCCCGATGAAAGCCAACCCTTCGAGTGTTTCCTCCTGCATGGACGCGTGTTCTCCTCTTCTTTTATATGGGTAGAGGATGAATATAATAGGATATGGCAGCAAAGAACTCGGGCAGAGGACTAAGTTCATCAGCAGGTCTCGTTACCTATTACGATGCAGACGACAAGAAAGCGGTCCACATTAAACCAACGATCGTTTTAGTGGTCGCAGGTATCATTGGCGTCGCTATCTATATGCTGAATCTTTTCATCTAATTCCCAAATAACATACCTGAGATTTTTCTCAACTTTTTTCAGATTTAAATCATGTACCTATTTTCAGAAGAGCTAGCTCTATGCAGTTTTGGATGACGTTTCGACCGAATATCACAGGGATCCTGCAGCCAGGCGATGAAGAAATACCATATAAATTCATCTAAATACAGAGAAATCAAGACATTTCCCTACGGCTTTTTACATTCTTAGATCATATAATTATATAACATTCTGTGGGACAGAAATACCAGACTCAGAGTTTTGAGAACCGACCCGTCCAACAGCATGAATACAAGTTCATTATGAATTTTATTACGACGATTCCTAGCGAAGAGGGTACCCTATCCTCTTTGGCGGAAGACATCGACCTCTCGACCTTCTTCCCACAATCGAACAGCCATACGACCATCTCCCTCACCTACGATCCAAACGAACCCGAGGGAGAACCAAGCCCCGTCTCGATCGTTCCGATCACCCGGGATCTCCACCCAAACACAGCCGAGTCGGTGAGAAACGCCGGCAAAGCACTCAAACACTATAACAAATTCAACAAAGGATTCGTCGGGATCCACAATAACCGGCTTTGTGAGATCAGCGGCGGCGTTCTCACGCAGATCGACCGGGGACGTCTGCGGATCCTGCTGACCGCCCATACGCGGTGGATCAAAGCAGGAGACGACCAGAAAGGCGAGGTCTCGCTGCCCTTTGACCTTCTCGAAAGCG
>DALTVZ010000073.1 GCA_029987315.1 Methanocorpusculum sp. | reverse complement strand
TAACAATTTCTTCCATCCCACTCTCTTCCAAATAACGATTATCTGAAGATTTCTCTCATGAGAGGCGCTGGGGCGCCGACAGGATTTGCCCGAACGCTCCCGATGAGGGACGAGCCGTTGGGTCCATAGCGGGTTGGACGCTGAAAGCGGACGACCTCAGCAGAGCAAGTTGATAGACTTGCGATATGACCCAACGTGCGAGAGTGAGGGTCAGCAAATCCGATTCTGAGAGCAAGCCAAAGGCTTGCGAGATTCGCGCCGATTCGCGGTTGGTTTTTCTCATGTGTCAAAAACATCCCGTACACGAAATCAAAGTACATCTTACAGGGACGTCAACTTTTTTGATTGAAAGCACACCGCGTAAGTCTTATTTTAACAAGACCCGAAATTGGTTCTTGATCGTAATACAATAATTCTGCAGTCAAATTCCCAATTACTAAATTTACTGAAATTAATAATTGATTAGTAATTCAAAAAAAGATATTGTCCGCCTATACCCTAGTATAGGTATAGGTTGTATTATCCCAGGTCTCGGTAAGTATCCCATCAGTTCCAAGGGTGAATATTGACTCATCATTCAGATATGAATAGCTATAGACGCCGTCCTTTTTTGACCAGGTAAGCGGATAGCTGGATTCTTGCGTGCCATTATTCTGATAATACCAAGAGAACGATCCTGAATTATTCTCATAAAATGCAAACTTTCCCTCGTACATCACTCCATCAGATTCATCCGGCGTGTTTTTTGTCCATATGCCAACAAACCCGTCTCCGGAAAATTTGTCTTCAGCTCCATCTCCGGAAATAGTAAAGGCTTTTTCATCCTCTGACATAATGAGCTGATACGCAAATGTTACCTCATAGGTCGCGTTCCCGGATACTTTCCACATATTATTGAAAACACTGGCATTCTTTGCAGGATCTTCAAATATTTCGGTCGTAATTCCGGTCCCGTCTGCATTGAAAACATGGGTGAAACTTGTAGCGTTGAACTCTTCCGGGTTCACCGCACTCCATGTGCCGATAATAGGATCAGGCGACGTCCCCGGAATCGTACATCCACTTACAAAGATGAATCCGAGAATGATTATTCCGACAATTGCAATTTTATTCATACACAGAAATAGTATGCAATCATCGTACTTGAATTTGCCGAGACTCGTGGCTCCTGAAAAATTCTGCAAAAAAGTGAAAGAAAAATAATCTTATCTTTTATCTGAAGGTTTTCTTCCTTTCTTTCCCAAATAATCTGGAGAAGGCTTTCTCCCGTATTTTTCCTTTAAAAGCGCTGTCTTGTCCGGCGCTTTACTTCCCGAAGGGACACCCGCGATCATTCTGGTAAAACTATCATGCCCCATCAGCAGGTTGTAGGCATTCTGCTGTTTATTAAAGCGGACAAGCACCGAGTCGATCGCGACCACCGAGCCGTAGGAGGCTGTGAGCAATGCTTCATGTTCGGGTGTTCGATGAAACGCCGGAAGTGCCACGTAGGTCTGCGTTGTTCCTGTCCCGTCGCAGACAAGGAACAGATAATTTTTCGCGTCACCAATATCGGCCGACATCACAGAAACGGTGATATGGATCCGTCTTTCCAGATGATTTTTGAGTTGGGAGAGTCTTCCCCTCTTTGCCCCCGCCGGGATCTTGTATCCACATTTTCTGTGTCCGTCGGTTCGAAGGATCGTGTACGAAAACTTCACATCTGTATTGACGAATTTGAACCTCTCTTCGGCACCGCCAAGCGCGAACATCAGATCTGTTGGTTTGATATCGGCATATGACCGAAACGACCAGCAAGGCGAGACCGTACAATGCACTCCTCGAATATCATTACAGGGGGCGTAAATAGTAAGGCCAAGTTTTTTCACATCACGCGAGAGGTCGCGAAGCATCGTCGAGTTGGTAAGATCTGCTGGTTCAAGAATGACCAGATTTCCGTCAGAGACAAGATGCTTCGACAACGCCATCACAAGTTCTGCTTTTTTCATCTGATCAAGGCCGCTCAGCTCGTTTATGACATTTGAGCAGACGATGAGATCGAACTCACCTTCGGGCATCTCTTTCGTGATGTCTATAATAAGGGGTCTTTCAACAGTTACTCTGTCCCCGGCCCTCTTTAAAAACTCCGGGACGATTGCCTGATATGCCTCGATATGGGTCTCATAATATTCTAGGGACGTGACTTCGGCTGTCATTTCGTCCAGGCATGAAAGAACTCGAGCAACAGCAATCGACACAGTTCCCGGTCCCGCTCCGATGTCTAAGATCCTCACATGTTTTCTGATCAGTCCTGAGGTGACCAGTCCTGCAAAAAATTCGGTGAACTCGAGAACATATCCGGGCATCTGGTAGGCCATGTAGCCAAGAACACTATAGGCCCCTTTATAGGACACACTCTTTTTTTCGCCTTCCTTCCAGTAGGATTCCTTTTGAGTGATGATTGCGTTTCGGATCTTTTCCAAAACCGTCTCATCGTTCCAGGACTTGCCGGTTACCTTCTCGATATAGCGGATAGTCTGTTTTTCAAGTTCAGGTATGCTTCGTATTTTTAAAAAAGCGTTGAGGTTTTTTACTTCCTCGGCTGTTGGGATGTATCTTGGATTATCCATTCTATGTTACACGAGCGGTTTGACGGAGTATCCGTCAGCTTCCGGCTCAATTTCGAGTTTGGTCTTTTTGGCTTTTGGGGAGACGATCCCTGAATTTCCGCTCGGATCGGAGATGATAACGGTAAATGGAAATTCGGACCTTCGTGCTTTTTCGATTTTGTCCAAGAGTTCAGTTGCCTGGCATATCTCATCGCCTTCACAGGAGATCGATGCGCGTTTTATCGCATCCTCCGCTCTCTCCAAAACTCCTTCGATGTTTGATACGAATCCAAAACAGGCAGGACCTGGGTGGATATTTATACCAAATTCAGGGATGTCGATCTCTCCTTGCGTACTGCGCACGACACGAGCATCAAGATCTTCCGCTGTCTCTACCCTCATCTCCCAACGGCTTGGTTCATGGTCGTTTAATATCATGGTGTCGACGATGCGAAAACCACAGGTACACACACCGCAGATCAGGAGAATATCGGAAAAATACGGTACATTTTCCGTATCATAAATATATTCGATCTCCTCTCCGCAGTCTGGACAGGGACCGGGAACAACCTGACGCATTCGGTTTTAGAACCCGCCGATCTTTTCTCGGGAGATACGAACACCGGTCGGCACAACGATAACGTAACGCTGGTCGCCAAGTCCGATGATGTCACCGTTCACATCGCGGGAAACGGCACGTAGATCGCCCATAACACGGTCGAACATGATTTTGTCGAGCTTGAGTTTGGTGATGTCCACGATGACAATGTTTCCGTTGTATATCTCGTCTTTTATCTTCGGACAATCTTTGATATCAGAGATGCTTGCTACTTTGATATACATTGTTGCGGGTTCGTTCTCTCCGACCGCTCCTTCGTATGCCTGCAGATCAAGCTTCATGTAGGTGTCTTCGTCTATCGCTTTGTCCTTCGGTCCAAATATTCCGTCAAGAAATCCCATATGAAAAATAGTTTAGTTGTTGGTTATATAATTCTATCTGTGTAGGGCATCTAGATCTCCAGATTCCAGAGCTCATCGCCGATGTAATGCAGATTTTTAGCCGCCTTTCCCTTCTCAAGCGCGATGATATCCTTTGCATCATAGAGAGGGAGGACAATTGCGAGGGGTTTGTCATGACTCTCATCAACTGCGAGCGCCGGCTGCCCGGCTTTGACATCATCCGTGACCGAAACGATCCCCGGCCGCATGATATCTGCGCCGTTGATCATATAGGGTATCGCTCCCATATCGACCACGATCCGTCTGCCGGAAAACGGCCGGCTGATGGCGCCGCGAAGTGTCGGGAATGCCCAGTCATCCTTCTCCATTATGAGCGGTTTTTTGTCGATGATGTAGATGTTGTATTTTGACGCCGTCTCGGCGATCTCGATCATCGGGGCATCATATTTAGCTGCCTGATCCCCGATATTATCGACAAGTTTGGTCATCAAAGCCGCAAGCTGACTTTTTTTGATGGCGTGTCGTTTTTTGATGATAAGGTCTGCCATATGTTGCATTGCTATTGGCCGCGGTAAATTAAATAGGCTTTTGGCCGCTCATCAGTGGTTCAGGCTTTAGACCGCGACATTTGATTCCCGGTATCTTTATGTGTAAAGGTGGCGTATACATTAAGCACTCGTCCATGAGTCTTAGGCTTATGTGACGTCCGAAACATGCATGAAAGCCGCGGCTTTTGTGTTTGCCCGGCATATCCTGCCTGCGGTTTTCGTTTCGGACTCTCTCCCTGAGAGAAACGAGAGGTAATCCAATGACAAAAAGACCACTTGAGATTTTAGATCAGGTTCTGAACCGCCTGCCGGTTATCATTTCACTGAAAGGTGGACGGGAGATCCGTGGAGTTCTTCAGGGATACGACGTTCACATGAACCTGGTTCTTGACAAGGCAGAGGAAAAAGGAGAGAACGGCATCGTTGCTCTTGGCACGCTGATTGTGCGTGGAGACAACGTCATCTACATATCTCCATCTGTAGAATAAACATCGAGGTGAATTAACAATGACAAAAGGCACACCATCAATGGGTTTGAAAAATAAACATTCCCATATCATCTGTCGCCGCTGTGGCAAACAGTCTATGCACGCACGGCACGGAGTATGTTCATCATGCGGCTTTGGCAAAAGCTCAAAGATCCGTGGGTACAACTGGACGAAAAGAGCAGCAGATAATTAAACGGGTTATAATATGAGCGGTATTGCAGGCATCGTCGATTCTCGAGGTGTCGCGTACCCCCTTTATTATGCTCTGCACGCCCTGCAACATAGAGGGCAGGAAGCTGCGGGCATATCTACTTTTGACGGGCATGAATTTTCAGTTCATAAAGGGCCCGGACAACTTTCTGAAGTGTTTTGTGAAGAGGCTCTCTCCCGACTCGTTGGCAACGTGGGTGTGGGACAGGTTTTGTATACTCAAATAGCACACCGCGAACATTCGCAGAATACTCAGCCCCTCAACTTCACATTCAAAGATCATCGCCTCTCTATAACCGTATCAGCGGCTTTGATCAACCGCGAAACGCTCCGCAGTGAATACGAGAACAAAGGACACATTTTTTCAACAACGACCAATGCTGAACTTATTGCAGCAATGATCGCTCACGAACTCGTCAGCGATGCCTCTCCACAGGATGCATTTGTAAATACGATCAAACGACTTTCTGGAGGGTATTCGGGTGTCGCGGTTTTGGACGGTATCCTGTATGCATTCCGCGATCCTCTCGGCACAAAACCATTATGTTTTGGAAAAACCGATTTTGGGTATGTCGTGGCCTCTGAAAGCGTAGCCCTGGATATTCTTTCAGCCGCTTTTATGGGAGATGTTGTCCCCGGCGAACTTCTGACGATCACCGGTGACGGGGTCTCCCATTGTCAGGTCCTCGAGTCGGATCACAAGGCATATTGTGCATTTGAGTACGTGTATACGGCTCGGCCTGATTCGGTACTTGATGGCGTGCTCGTGTATGATGCCCGAAGAAAAATCGGGGCATGTCTTGCAAAAAATGCTCCGAAAGCTGATCTGGTATCACCGATCCCTGACAGCGGCACTGCTTTTGCCACCGGCTATGCATCAGCCTCCGGTATCCCCTACATCGAAGGTCTGCTGAAGAACAGATATGTCGGCAGAACATTCATCATGCCTGGGCGAAATCTTCGCGAGAACGCAGTTCGGATGAAAATGAATCCGATCCGTCTCCATGTTTCCGGGAAGTCGGTCATCTTAGTTGATGACAGCATAATCAGAGGCACGACCTCTCTTCGGATCGTTGATATGGTGAAGGATTTTGGTGCAAAAGAGGTCCATATGAGGATCGGCTCCCCTCCGATCATTGCGCCGTGTTATTTCGGTGTGGATTTTGCGAACCGTAAAGAACTTATTGCGACCGGTCGGGACACGGCTTCGATTCGGGAGATGATCCATGCAACGACACTGGAGTTTGTTTCTCATGAGGATCTTGTGGCCTCGATCGGCATTCCGGCCGAGGATCTTTGTATGGCATGCTCCAGCGGAATATTTCCGCTGGATATTCCGGGTGAGTGTTCCAACTGCCCCAGAAGGATCACTCAGACAAAAAACTGATTTTTGAGAAGTTTCTTCTCTCTTCAAAACCTATTGAGTGGTGATGAATCTGCAGTATACATTAACCGAGAATGATTATATCGCGTTCAATAGATCTCACTACTCTCGTTCTCCAACGATACGAAGTCAATTTTTCAGATCACGGATCTATATGTCGGTTGTGTTCTTTTTCCTGCCAATGTTACTTGCTGTGACCTTTACCGGATTTACCTATCTTTGGGCTGGTTTTGCCGGCGGCTTGATTGTTGGATTCCTGATTTACCGGTTCTATCCTAAATTTTACTGGAAAATGATCGAAAGAAACCTCCGAAAATTCCTTCGAAAGGGAGGCCCAACCGCGCCCTGGAAGATGCCGGCGGCCATATCACTCGAGGATGATGGGCTGCATTTCTCGATCGGTTCAAAAGAATCCGTCTCCCCTTACTCATCTATACAGGATATCGTGCATGAGAACGACGCCGTGTACATTTACGTGGACGCTTTACAGGGATCGATCATCCCGGCGGGTGTTCATGGTACGGATGAATTCGTTGCAGCACTGAAAGCAAAACTCCCCTCTCATTCATAATTTTCATAATCTCTCCCGTCCAATCCCCTTAATCATGATCACTGTTTTCTCCGGCGGAACAGGAACGCCCAAACTCATCCGAGGTCTTCGACAGATCCTGCACGACCACGAGATCACGGTCGTCGTGAATACGGCTGAGGATATCTGGATGTCCGGTCAGTATGTTTCCCCGGATATCGATACCCTCGTGTATCTTTTTTCCGGACTTTTGAACACCGACTCATGGTGGGGGATCCGCGGGGACTCCTTTGAGACATTTCATGCGATGGAAAAACTGGGATACACTGAACTTCTGCCGCTTGGCGACAAAGACCGTGCGACAAATATCGCCCGTGCTGAGTTTCTTAGGCAAGGAATGACCCTCACCAAAGCAACCGAGAAGATTGCCAAAGGTTATGGCCTATCTGCACGGATCCTTCCGATGTCGGATCAGGAGGTCGCGACGTATGTGGTCTGTGAGGATGATTCCCTGATGCATTATCAGGAGTACTGGGTGGGCAGACGAGGGAACGTGGATATCAAAGGCGTGATCAGAAAAACTGCCGACGGTTCTCCACTCACAACAAGCCCTGAAGTTGTCTCAGCCATAGAAGAAAGTGACGGCGTGATCATCGGCCCCTCAAATCCAGTGACGAGTATTGGCCCCATCCTTGAATGTGCAGGTGTTCGTGAAGCTCTGCAAAACAAGTTCACGGTGGCCGTGAGCCCGTTCATAGGGAACCGTCCTATCAGCGGCCCTGCGGCCGCCCTGATGAAGGCGTGGGGCTATGAATCAACGTCATACGGCACATGGCAGGTGTACAAAGATGTGGTCGATCTGTTCATTCAGGATACTAAAGATACTGCGATTGAGGTGCCGAGAGCTCATCGTCTCGATACTATGATGACGAATGAAAAAAAGGCAGAGTCACTAGCGTGGGATCTGCTGTCGTACTTCCCGAGAAAATAAAATAGATCAGAGGGCCCGCAGACGGAATTCGTGTGCGGCTTTCCCCGGATCCGC
>DALTVZ010000072.1 GCA_029987315.1 Methanocorpusculum sp. | reverse complement strand
TGAGCCGGGCAGCGAGGTTGAGAATATCTTCGTACTCCTCTGCAGAAAGATCCGTGATCGAAATGAAGTCTTTTTTCATGATCTAAGTTCCTTCATGTGCGCGATACGTTTTGCAAACATAGTTTCGGTACCGATATCACTGCGGTATCTGACGTTTCCTGATACGTTTTTGCATGCGGTTTCTGCAAATTTCTCAGCTTCCTTGAGGGAGTCCCCGATCCCAACATATGCCATCGTGCGGGATGTCAGCGTTTTCAGGACGCCGTTTTCCTGCGCAATGTTTGCATAATAAAGGATGGTGTTTTCTGCCGGTCCAACGGTGATGACGTCGCCTGAGTGGGGATTTTCCGGGTATTCCATCGGCACGATGTATTTGCAGACCGTTGCCTTGTGGGCAAACGAGACGTCCTCTGGCGAAAGTGTTCCTTTGATGATGTGCTCTACGATCGTGAGGAGGTCGGAGGTCAGGATCGATAAAACGTTCATTGCCTCCGGATCGCCGAATCTTGCATTGAACTCAATGACCTTAGGGCCGGTCTTTGTGTTCATGAACTGGCCGTAGAGAATGCCTTTGTACGGGCTTCCTTCTTTTGCGAGGGCGTCCACGGTGGCCTGCATGATGGACATCGCCTGAGCATAGTCTTTGTCGGTGACGAAGGGGAACTTGTGATCTTCGAGGGAGTAGGAGCCCATTCCGCCGGTGTTTGGTCCTACATCTCCTTCGAATGCACGTTTGTGATCCTGAACGAGCGGCATGGGAACGATGTTTTTGCCGTCAACAAATGCCATGAGGGTGAACTCTTCGCCGAGGAGGCGTTCTTCAAGGATGATGACCTGATTTTTAAGGGTCTTTGCATATTCTATTGCACCTTTTCGGTCGACCTGTTCGCCCATGACCTTGACGCCTTTTCCGCCGGTAAGGCCGGTCGGTTTTACCGCGAGGTCGCCTGCGTATTCTTGAATGAATGCGGCGGCTTGTTCCGGGGTATTGCAGAGTTTATATGCTGGGCAGCCGTCGATCCTGTATTTATTCATGAGTTCGCGGCAGAATCCCTTGTCCGTCTCGATTTTGGCGGCTGCTTTTACCGGTCCTACACAACCGATCCCTTCTTTTGTGAGTGCATCGACGAGTCCTGCTTCGAGCGGGGCCTCGGGTCCGACGATCGCGTATTGAATATTATGTTCTTTTGCGAAGGTCAGGACAGCGGGTACATCCGTTTCCGGATGAATAAAGCATTTGCTGGCTATTTTTGCTATTCCTGGATTTTTCTTGCCCATGACGGAATAGAGTTCAACCTTCGCATTTTTGGTGAGTGCTAAGCAGATGGCGTGTTCCCTTCCGCCACCTCCGGCCACTAATATTTTCATATCCTTATGTATAGCGTGTCAAACCTCAAATAATGTATCCACTAACTCGGTATTCATTGCTATGTACCATTGCATGGGGAGGAAATTTCAGCGCGTTGAAAACAGAAAAAAATTATACGAGGAGTTCGCTTGATCTTACCAGTGGGTGAAGCTTGACCCCATCTGCGGCGAGAAGTTCAGCAGCCCCGCCTTCCCGGTCGACGACCGTGATGACCGAATCGATCAATGCCCCGGCTTTTCTAAGCTCGTCAACACCGTGTTTTGAGGAACCGCCGGATGTTGTCACGTCTTCGATCAGGAGGACCCGCTTTCCCTGGACGTTTCCGATCACCATCTGGTTTTTCCCATGGTCTTTTGCAGCCGACCGAATGACGGCGCATGGTTTATTTGCCGCAAGAGAAACTGCCACCGCTAATGGAATTCCTCCCACGGCAACTCCGGCGATACACTCGAAATCGTATTTTGCCGCGACCTCTGCTGCTATTTCAGAGAGCAACTCCGGCTGCATGATCGCCGTTTTCACATCGATGTAGTATCTGCTCTGAGCACCGGACGCCAGGGTGAAATCCCCGAATTCCACTGCTTTATACTGAACCAGAAGATCTAATATTCTGTTTACCATGGTACGTCCTTTAAGCCGAGTATGTATCCAATAATATTCGTTCCTCTATGTAATAGAGGTGATAGTATAAGGATGGCAACAAACGTCGCGATCAGGAATCCGACGGAGTCAAAGTTCTCGAAAAACCATCCGATGTTTCCTGTCACGAGTAATGCTAGGACCATCAGAACAAGGGATCCAACGACCATATCATACATATCAGCGATCGGCCATTTTGCTCCCTGGTCCTTTCCCATGCGGCGTTTGAAGTAACTTTTCACCATATCGCCAAGAAGTGCTCCGGTTGCTAGGGCACAAATGGTGATGATGGTATGTTTTGGCAGGAAATCCAGCTGGAAGTGGTCCACCAGGAAGATCTGTATGAGTCCAAAGATGATACCGACGATGATACCGCCGATAAGTCCGCGCCATGTTTTTCCGTCACCAAGAATGCGGCGTCCGTCTTTTGCGCACCTGCCAAAATCGACCGGTGTACCTCCGCCGATCAATGCGGCGGCAGGATTTGGAAGGTATGCGGGGATCATTATCCAAATTGCCCATAGGCATGCCATTCCAATTGTTATCAAAATATCGATTGTCAAACTCTCACTCTCATTCTTTTATAGTTATACGCGAATTATTATAATACTTTTATTTCAAGGGAGTTAACCATGACGCTCATAAAAACAACAAAAAGCCTGTGCCCCGTCTGTGGTAAATTACTTGACGCGGAGATAACCGAGGAAGACGGTGCAATATGGATATGCCGAACCTGTCCAGAGCACGGTTATGCTAGAAATCTGTACTGGTCGGACGCTGAGATGTATCGGCGGTTTGACGCCTATGACCGCGTAGGAAGAGGCGTGGAAAACCCGAATGTTGATCTTACTGGGGAATGTACGACCCGATGCGGTCTGTGCGCGAACCACAAATCCGGAACACTTCTTGCAAACATCGATGTAACGAACCGATGTAATCTCAAGTGCGAGTTCTGTTTTGCGAATGCCAAAGCATGCGGCTATGTGTATGAGCCGACGTTCGATGAGATCGTCTCGATGCTCAAACTCCTTAGAAACGAACAGCCGGTAGCATGCCCGGCCGTTCAATTCTCCGGGGGGGAGCCCACGATGCGGGACGACCTCACCGAGCTGATCAAAAAGGCCCGTGAGTTAGGATTCAATCAGGTGCAGATGGCCTCAAACGGCGTGAAACTTGCTCAAAATCCGAAGCTTGCCCAGGAATATCGCGATGCTGGTCTTTCAACGGTGTATCTACACTTTGACGGTGTTTCAAAAGCAACGAATCCTCTTCTCGAGAAAACCAGTCTGCCGGCCATCGAGAACTGCCGGAAGGCAGGCCTTGGCGTCGTGTTGGTCCCGACGATCATCAATGGGAAGAACGACCATGAGATCGGCGATATCATTCGGTTCGCGAGCAAAAACGTCGACATCGTCCGAGGGATCAACTACCAGCCGGTGGCCTTCACGGGTGCGGCAAAAGAGGATGACGTGCTCCGCGAACGTATCACCATTCCGGGCATCACCCACTGTATCGAGGAACAGATGAAAGGCAAACTCAAATCCACCGACTTCTATCCGATCCCGTCGGTGATGGCCATCTGCGACCTGATCGAGTCATACACAGGAAAACCGCAGATCATGTTCTGTGCTCACCCCCACTGCGGGGCGGCGACCTATGGATTTGTGAACGATGAGGGCGACCTTGTGCCGATCACGCGGTTCATCGATGTGGATGCATTTATCACTCAGACGGCGATCATGGCGAACAAATTCAAGAACGCGAGTAAGGCGGGGAAGTATCTGGCAATGGCGACCGGACTAGGCAAAATCAACAAGGCCGTCTCGAAGGAGGAGGTGGAAGGGATCCGGATCGATCTGAAGAAGCTCATCTATGATGCTCTCGTCAAACACGATTACGATTCGCTTGGGAAATTCCATGAAAATGCTCTCTTCATCGGAACGATGCATTTCATGGATTCTTTCAACTACGACACCGAACGTGTTTCGAGATGCTGTATCCATTATGCGACCCCGGATGGCAGACTCATTCCATTCTGTACCTACAATAGCGGCCCGACCTATCGGGAAGAGGTATGGAAAAAGGGAGCAAAGCCTCTGAACGAATAAGGCGGTATCGATGAGTTTTTGGAATCGTGAGGGTAAGGTCTCCTCTACTCCTCTTTTTTCATGGGCCGATCTTGCCCGTATTTCCAGGAAAGGCCCTCTTCTCTCGGCACTGAAAGAGAAAGGCCGTTTGTATTCTCCCGATGATCTGGAGCTTATGCTCACCAGATATGCAAAGAAGCTGGAGAACGTACCTAAAGAGTATGGGGACGCTCTCCTGCATTTTGCCCGCATTCAGATCATCGACGGATATCATCAGATGATGACCGATGAGCTTGCCGAAGTACATGCCGCTGTCCCGCTCCTTTCTTCATGGAAAGCATTCACGGCCGATGCACAAGCAGCGTCGATGAAAGGAACACCGGGGGATCGTCTGCGGTCTCTAAAATATCTGATCGCCGCCTACACGGCATTTATCAAAGAAGAACCGGTCCACCCGGTCGGCATGCCGTTTCCCGGCGGCTTTTCTGTAGAGCAGTATGACGGTGAGTATTATTGCCCTGTTCGCGCAGTATGGAATGATGTCGATGATGCTTTCTGCAAATACTGCCCCGCGGTCCAAAGCAGGGAGCGTGATCTTCTTTTGTCGAAAACAGAGCGGGATAATGTGACAAAAAAAGAGAAACTCAATAATTATTTTTATAATTTCAAAGGATAATCGTTCTGAAATCTCCTCTCCCAAACCAACCATATATATTTTAACTCACAGACACCTATTAACTACTGCAATGAACAGTGGCATCTGCCCGAAATGTGGTTTACCAAAGGAACTCTGTATTTGCGAAGAAGTCGCAAAAGAACAGCAACGTATTAGTGTTAAAGTAAGCAAGAGACGGTACGGCAAAGAAGTGACCGTTGTCGATGGCCTTGATCCCTATGAGATCGATTTAGAGGATCTGTCCAAGTACCTCAAAGGTCGACTTGCATGTGGAGGCACCGTGAAGGAAAACTCTATTGAGCTTCAGGGAAATCACCGTGACAGAGTAAAAGCATTACTCTCGGCACGCGGCTATAATCTCGAAAATATCAATTAACTTAAACCAATATTTTTTCAGCTTTTCTCTTTTAGAGCGTCGGCTCGTAGATCTGATAAAAAAAGTTAGCTTTCAATAAACTCTTTTATCTTCTGATAAAGGAATTCATTTGCTTTTTCGATCTCTTCCTTGCTTCCTCGAAATGCCAGAAGTTGTCGTTCGTCGTTAACCATATTCGCATAATTCAGCGACCTGGTGACGCTCACGACCTCGATGTTGAACTTCAGGGCTGCATCACGGATGATGCTTCTTGGTGTTCCCGGAGGGATAACTAGATCATATTCTTCATCTGCCATGTTACTTCCCTATCTTTATGCGTTTTGCCATAATACAATGTCCGCCCCGAACGCCGCCGATCGGGCACTTCGGATGACCGAGACTATTCATACACCTTCCCATCAATGCCGCTCCGCGGGCAAGTCCGTCGTCCACGAAGACAAGGTGATCGACCGGGTCGTCGTAGATACCTCTCTCGGTCACGCCTTCAAGGATGTACTGGGGTTTGTTTCCGGAGATGATCGCACGGCCGGTGAATCCGATCGAGCTGTTCGGCGGCAGGAAGCTTCTCTTGATACAGAGGTCGATGATCTTGAGTGCGACGTTTGCACACACTCTGTCGACGACCTCCCTAATGACCTCCTTGTTTTCGTTTTTGGCAAGGTCTGCTCCGATCGCTTCTAGATCCGCGGTCCGATCTCCGTTCACACCAATATCGACACCGATCAGCACAATGCCTGAATCTTCGGCAACGTCGGCACAGACGGGTACCTTGCCGAAGTGTGTTCGGTCACGGGGCACCTCGGTGATATCGAGGACCTCCATGCAGCGTTCAACATACGGCATCGCTTTTTTGGTCGAACGGTTCGAGGAGGATTTGCATGTTTCTCCATATAGATCAAGCGCGGTGCCTTTCTTTTTGTCGACGAGGCCAGTTCCGCGTATGATTGCATCTGGTATTGCTCCGGCGAGGCCGCAGAAATTCCCGATCGTTTTTGCAAAAGGGTTCTCGGCTTCTGGATCCACATCACTTGTGATACGTCCATCAAGCGTGGTCCCGAAATCCATGGAGATACAGGGGTTCCTAAAATCAACGGCGGTCCATTTGGCTCCTTCTTTGATGCCGGCCATTGCCAATTCTCCCTCCATTTCGTTTGCTACCATCTCAACGCCGGTTGCTCCAATCGGCGGGGTCACACCGGCAATAGCTCCGGTAAAGACCAGTCTATCGGCATATGAGAAGCATCTGAGCTTTTTTGGGAGGCTGTTGATCCCCATTGGGGGTGTCATCTTTCTTGGCGGGACGCCGGCAATAAGACATCCATTCGCAAGTGCCTTGACGAACTCGCCGACCTGATCCGGTGAATCCATTGCGGCAACAACTCCTGTACTTCTTACAACAAAGTCGAGTTCGTCCTTGATACTCAGATCAGCATCTCGGTGGGATTTTATCAGTGTGTCTCTGACAAGTTCGGTGATGGATTCCCGCGTGAGCTCCGTTCCATCGAGGGTGGTTCCAAAGACCGTCTCATTCGGTTTTGGTTTTCTGACATCTCTGCTCATGGAGACGGTCTTATTGATGACGTAGGACCGTCCAGTTTCAAGGTTTGTACCTGTAAGAATGCATTTTGTTGTGGTATTTCCCATCTCCACGGATGCGACGATGAAATAAGGAGTAGATTTGTATTCGGGTACCTGCATTCCCGCCCCGTGGCCTGTTGAGGGCGGCGGGACACTTTCGACTATCCAGGGTTTCTTTAGAGAAAACCTATCAAAAAAACCTGCCGACATAATACAGTGAATCTGTAGGCAATGGGGAAATAGGTTTCGTTATTGATTGACGAGTGTAAAAAAAGAGTTATTCAAGTTCGTCGAAGACCAGGTCATAGATCCAGTCTTCGAGCATTTTACAATGTTCGACGGTACACTCTTCTTCACAGGCGACACACGGAACGATGCCATCTCCTGCCATCAGAAGGCAGGGGTCGACTTCCTGGGAGGTGTGGACAACGGAGATGAGATAGGTCCGTGTTCCGTCCTTTTTGGTCTCTTCCCTGGTAATGAGACCTGCATCCTCAAGTTTTTTGAGGATACGCGAACAGGTTCGGCTGTCCATCTCAATAGCTTTCCATAGGTCACTCTGCACAACACCTTTTGGTTGCTCTTTGAGATAGGCAAATGTTTTTTCGTCCGCTTCGTTGAGTTCAACTTCTTTGGACATATTTAGTTCAGAGGGGAGATGGTGAGGATGTTGTTTCCGCGGATGACGACCGTGCCGATGTTTCTTCGACCCTTTGCCGTTATCTCAACGGTTTCTTCGAGGTGAAGGTTGAGATACTCGTCCATTGCGACAAGTTTTCCCTCGAATTTACATCCCTCATCTTTTATTTCCACTGAAATTTTTGAGTCAACGAGTGAGTTGACTTTTTTTATCGGAAGAAC
>DALTVZ010000009.1 GCA_029987315.1 Methanocorpusculum sp. | reverse complement strand
GCTGTCGCTTTTCTCTTTTCATTTTTCGGGGTGTTCGCAGGTCACAAACTCAGCAATATCCTTGGCAACAAAATGCAGATTTTTGGAGGGGTCGTCCTCATCCTGATCGGCATTAAGTTTCTCATCGAATACTGTCTGTGAATCAGACAAGACCCAAAAGCTCAGATATACGGTCTGCCGATGCTTGGATCCGGGCGCCAACACCATTGGAATCCAGTGAGTTCAGAAAAGGCTCGGAGTCCCGACTGGTCATTGGCATGGTGATGATCTTATTAAGGAAAACACCTGGGTCTTCGGGATGGATCGAATCGAGTGATGGAAGAAAACCCAGATCAAGCAGCGAAGAGGTGTTTGTGGTATTAAAAGACGAGAATGTATCCATAAGACCCTCGGCCTCGCCCGATGTTAATCCCTCTTTTGTGAAGGTGAGCCCAAAAAGCTCGACCTTCATATCAAATTTCTCGGTCACCGATGCATTCGACAGGAGATTGTTCGTAATCGGCGTGACATAAACATGCCCGACCGTCTCATTTCCCATATTGATGTCGGTCGTCTGTGTTCCAAGACTTATACAACCGGCGCTAGAAATAATCAGCGCTACCAAGAGAAGAACTGCCGGGATGTATTTCATTGGAAGAGAATTAGCGGCACAAACAGAAAAACCTTGTCTCACCAACGTTAGACGTATTTGTAAGAAAAGTCAACTTATAAGACATGCTTGAAATCCTCAAAGACTCACTCCTCACATGCCCGTTGGTCAAGCGGGAAAAAGACGGAGTTGTCTACAATTATTTTATCAATCCAATAACAGACGGGATCCCGGCAGTCACTGCAGAACTTCTGCGTGATGTGACGGTAGGTATGATTAAGTCACTCGATCTGAAAAATGTCGATAAGATCGTGGTCACTGAGGCAATGGGCATCCATATCGGAACGGCACTAACACTAGCAACCGGAATACCTTTCGTTGTTATCAGAAAAAGAGAATACAAACTGCCCGGCGAGGTCGTGATCGGTCAGGAAACCGGATACTCCAAAGGCACCCTCTATATGAATGATGTAAACAAAGGCGACCGAGTGGTAATCATCGATGATGTCATCAGTACCGGCGGAACCATCAAAGGGATCTTGCCAGCTCTGAAGATCGCCGGCGCAGAACTCGTGGATATTCTCTTTGTTGTGAACAGAGGATCTCCTGATATCGGCATCCCTTACAAAACACTTGTCACGATCAGTGTTGACGAAAACGGTGTGAAAATCATTGATTCAGCTTACTGAAGTAATAACCGAACTAAAAAATCGGAACGCGAAACGGGTAGCCGTCCAGTTTCCTGAAGGTTTGAAACGAAAAGCCGCAGTAGTAGCGTCAACTCTGAAAAATGAGGGATTCGAGGTCCTTATCTGCGGAGATGCCTGCTGGGGAGCCTGCGATCTGAGTCTGGATGCATTAGAGTGGGCGGATGTTTTGGTACACATCGGACATACCCCGGTCACTGCGGAAAAAAACGTCATATACCTTCCATTCCAGCAGGATATCCCTCTGGAAATTCTCGAGTCAGCGATATCTGAACTGAAAAAATACAGTTCTGTTGCAATAACAACGACGATCCAGCATGCTCATCAGACAAAAGCAATGTGTGAGTGGTTAAAGGATCACGGAGTGAACGCCGTGATCGGGGTCGGATCTTCACGAACCCCACTCGACGGCCAGGTTCTGGGATGTACCTATGCTTCGGCAAAAAACGCCGATGCCGATGCATATCTGTTCGTTGGGACCGGCGTATTTCATGCGATCGGCGTGTCACTCGCCACGAAAAAACCGACCTTTGCACTTGATCCGTTTGCTGACGGGATCCTGCAGGAGGTCTCGGCCGACAGGCTTCTTCGAAAACGGTTTGCACAGATCGAAAAGGCGAAGAGTGCAAAAACATTCGGGATCCTTCTTTCTTCCAAGTCAGGTCAGGGACGCCGCGAACTGGCAGAACGACTTGCGGCTCTGCATGAAGGTGCCTCAATCATTCTGATTCGGGAGATATCCGAGATGCAGCTTAGAAACCTTGGGTTCGATGCCTATGTGAACACCGCATGTCCAAGACTTGCCCTCGATGATCAAAGCAGATTTCCCATGCCGGTCCTCTCACCAGCTGAGTTTGAGATAGCTCTTGGAAAACGTACCTGGGACGATTACATCATAGATGAAATACTACCATGAAACTCAAGCAGCTTGAAATGCGTTTGCAAAAGGTACAGGGATTTCGATCACCGGTAGCAGATCTTGAACAATACATGACCCCCGCCCCGTTGGCTGCGAGGCTTCTCCACGAAGCAGCCCTTGCCGGTGATATCAGCGGCATGAAGGTCGTAGATATCGGGTGTGGTACAGGAATGCTTTCGATAGGCGCCGCACTTCTTGGAGCAACGGTCATCGGCGTCGATATAGATGAAGTAGTCTTGAAGACCGCCAGAAAAAATGCCGAACTGTTTGGGGTCGATATCGAATGGATCAGGATGAGGATCGATGATACCGCTGCCTGCCTAACTGCAGATACCGTAGTAATGAACCCGCCGTTTGGAGCGCAAAAGGAGCATGCCGACCGGCCGTTCATCGACTTTGCACTCAAAACGGCTCCGGTCTGTTATGGGATCTTCAACAAAGGCAGTATCCCGTTTCTTGAAGCATACACAAAAGAGACAGCGGTCATCACCTCAAAAACAGCGGCTCTCTTAAATATTCCAAAACAATTCTTCTTTCACACCAAAGAAAATCTGGAGATCCCCGTCGAGATCATCCGTTTAGAGAGAATATCATGAACGAACTTACAAAACGCATCGCAGGTCTTGCCGCAGGCCATGGGGCAGCAGACTTTTACATCCCGGTAGTTCCCGCGATCCTGCCTGCACTGATCCCTCTGTTTACTGAGCAGGGGATCACGTCCTATGCGATGGCAGGAGGTCTTTTTACCCTGGTAACCCTGACAATGGTACTTTTCCAGCCCTTGACCGGCTTGATGATCGACAAGGGGCGTTGGGTCCCGGGGTTATCCTGGTGTATCCTTATGACGGGTCTTGCTATAGGGATATTTGGGATTACGCAGAATTACTGGGTGCTTTTGATCATGGCAGTGTTTGTGGGAGCTGGAAATTCTATGTTTCATCCAAACGCCTATCAGCAGATACATCAGTTCACCACATCAGCCAACCGGGGGACGTTCTTATCATTATTCTCGGTCGGAGGATCATTTGGCTACGGAGCCGCACCCCTTCTTACTGGAGCATTGTTTGCATGG
>DALTVZ010000071.1 GCA_029987315.1 Methanocorpusculum sp. | reverse complement strand
TCATAACCTTGCGGCTCAGCGGGGGTAACTTTCATCATCTGTCCGATTAACTATTATATTGCTCATCAGTATCATTAATTCTTTGCAAATCATATGAGAATAGTACACACTGCTTATGGTGGATAAAAGAACAATAACGATTGGAGTGACGATCAATCTAGGTAATTACGAAAGCCTGAGGGTTGAGGTCTCCGATATAGCCGAGAATGAGACCGCTGCACGAGATCTTGTCGATTTTCTCGGGAAAACTCTGGACGAATTTGGGACTCTGGACGCCACGACACGAGCGGCTATCGAGAAATATAAACACCGGGTCCTTGACAGATACGCGCAGGATGATGGGGATACCGAGGAATACGCGGTGGACGATATGCCTCTTTCGCCCTCGATAGAGGAGGATGAGGAGGATATACCTATGGAGGTTCTGGAGGATACACGAGACGTGGTCCCGATATCTGAAGAATCAGAGCCAGAATTCCTCGGTGCCGATGAGATCCCCGTCTCTGAAGCTCCGGAATACCCAGTCCTCGATCAGATACCAGCCTTTGAAGCTCCCGCTCCCGAGGGTGAATTCGTCTGCGAAAAATGCGGTGTCCCGATTTCAAAGGTTCAAAGGGATGTTTCTAATCTATTTATGGGAAGAAACCTCTGTAAAAAATGCATGAAATGAGGCACACATGAAAAAAAATCTGCTGATGTGGGATCAGACTCTTTTCAGAGACATAGAAGTCTTTGACATCTCGTTTGTCCCCGAGCAGTTCGATTATCGTGATGCACAGATAGAACGGCTGGCCTTTGCCGCCAAACCCGCCCTTATCGGCGGGAATATTCTCAATACCATATGCCGCGGCGTTCCTGGGACCGGAAAAACCACCTCGGTGAAGAAGTTTTTCGAAGAGGTCGAGGAAGCAACGACAAAAATCATCCCGATCCATATCAACTGTCAGATCGACAGCACCGAATATGCTATTTTTTCCCGTATCTATACAAAACTGACGAAGAACAGTCAACCGCCATCCGGTACCGCCTTCAAAGTGCTCATCGACATGATCGCAAAATACATCGAGAAGGAAGAAGTGATACCCCTTGTCTGTCTGGATGATGCGAACTATCTGATCTATAACAAGGAGTTCAACAATGTCCTTTATGGGGTCCTGCGGATCCATGAGGTCTATGAAAACATCAAAATCGGGGTCATCGTCATCATCAGTGACCCGGGTATCCTGCTCGAACAGATCCTTGATGCGCGGGTCTCCTCGGTTTTCCGATATGAAACCATCAACTTCGAGCCGTACAATGCCGCTGAGGTCGCCGGGATCCTGTCTCAGAGGGCAACACAGGGCCTGTATCCAAACGTCCTCTCCTCCGATCAACTGGACCACATCGTGGATCGCACGATGCGGTGCGGGGACATTCGGATCGGTCTTGATCTGATCAAACGTGCCGTGATGCATGCCGAGATGGATGCACGGCGGCAGGTCATCGAGGGGGATCTGGAAAAAGCATTCTCAGCCTCCCGGGATATGCACCTGACCGGCACGATCCGGTCGCTTTCCTCCGACGAACTGGAGGTGCTCAAACAACTCGTGGCTATGACGACCGATGATACGCTGACGACCACTGCGGATGTCAGAAGAGCAATGACAACGAATGCTCCAAAGATCACCCGATTCAATGAGATCATGGAAAAATTGGATCATCTTCGGCTCATCACTCTGGAATATACCAACAAAGGGAGTGGAAGAAGACGCTATGTGAACCTCAGATACGAGAAAGACCGGGTTAACAAGCTTCTCACTAAGAAGAACTGATGGGTTGATATCGACTCATAACTCTTATCTATTTGCCGATTCAATATCTGAGTAATATTGCTAAGGGTGATTTATTTTGGTAAGTGTAAACGAACTAGGACTTGATCTCTTCGAGGAACTCGTAGAGAATGCAGATCTGTTTAATATTGCATACCACGAACTCGACAACGGTTCCCGTGTGGTCGATTGTGGTGTGAGTGTTCCGGGCGGCTATGGAGCCGGTGACTATTTTACCCGTATCTGTATGGGTGGTCTCGGCGACATTGCATTCCGTCAGGGCATGGTTGGCCAGTTCCCCATGACCTTCATCGATGTGAACACTGATTTCCCGGCGATCTCCTGCCTTGGCTCACAGAAAGCCGGCTGGACCGTGAAGCTGGACAACTTCTTTGCTATGGGATCAGGGCCCGCACGTGCTCTGTCTCTTCAGCCAAAGCACACGTATGAGGTCATTGGCTACGAAGACGACTCT
>DALTVZ010000070.1 GCA_029987315.1 Methanocorpusculum sp. | reverse complement strand
CTTTGACGAGACGGGAGGAGTTTTCTGACTCGGTAATAATGACGGTGTCAACAATACCGGTCTCATTACTTCTCATAGTGATGGAGGTGTCACGGCGTTTTTCAACGGCGATGAGTTCTCCGGTCGGTTCCTCAAGGAAACGCGGTGGGGAGGTCTTTCCAATGAGAACGTCTTTTTCGTTCACAACGGTCTCTGGATTGATGATACCGTCTATATCGAGGTTTGCGTAGGATCCAATTCCATGGGAACCCTGAACATCCTCTTCTGGCATCTCGATCCTGTCGACCTGTCCTCCGGGGTATCTGCGTTCCTCTCCTTCGTAGGTTCTGAAGAAGTGGGAACGACCGACGCCGCGTTCGACTGAAGCTTTGTTGAAGATGAGTGCATCTTCAATATTGTATCCTTCGTAGGAGATGATCGCGACACAAAAGTTCTGACCCTGAGGACGGTTGTCAGAGCCGATAAGTTCGGCTGCCTGAGTATGTACCATCGGGACCTGGGCATAGTGAAGCATATGGCCGCGAGTGTCCGGGCGCAGCTTCATATTTGCCTGAGCAAATCCTAATGCCTGTTTGATCATACCCGCACCCATGGTAACACGCGGAGATGCGTTGTGTTCCGGGAACGGAACGTGTGCTGCTCCAATACCGAGAATAAGGGACGGATCGATCTCAAGGTGAGTGTGTTCAGTGGTAAGGTCTCCTTCTTGAACAGCGACGAAGAGGTCATCCTCCTCTTCAGCATCAATAAACTCGATCTTGCCCTGGGCAACGAGAGCCATGAAATCCTCTGCACCGGATCTGACGATCTCGATGTCTTCGGGAGTGACTGCGGGGATACCGTTTTCAACGACGATCAGAGGTCTTCGGGCCCGTCCTCGGTCTGTATTGATAATGATCTCGTTACTGTAATCTTTATATGAAATATTGACTTCAGTTGAGACATGCCCTGATCTGCGCATCTGTCTGAAGTTTTTGGTGAATCCTGAGGCATCATCAACTTTACCGATCAAAGCGCCATCCACGAATACACGTGCCATTTTCTTTTCCATTTTATTCGCTCCTGATCGGCTGGATCTTCATACCGCGGATAACACGAAGGATCTCTTCCTCATTGGTCCCTCTACTGATCTCAACAAGCTGGGCAAAGTTTTTCACTAAACCACAGTTTGGGCCTTCCGGAGTTTCTGACGGACAGATACGACCCCACTGGGTAGGGTGCAGATCACGGGCCTCGAAGTGAGGCTGGGATCTGGAAAGAGGAGAGATAACTCTTCTCAGGTGGGAGATGACCGACATGTGATCGACACGGTCCATAAGCTGTGAGACACCAGTCCTTCCGCCGACCCAGTTTCCTGTTGCAAGCGGATGGATAAGGCGTTCTGTAAGCACATCAGCACGGACGACCGTACCAATAGCCAGTTCTCTGTGTCTCATGCTCGCGCGTTCAAGCTGATATTTGACATCACGAGTGAGTCTATTCAACGAAATACGGAACAGATCCTCCATCAGGTCGCCTGCAAGTTTCAGGCGCTTGTTGGAGTAGTGATCTTTGTCGTCGATTCTCCTTTTATTGAGTGCAAGATCAAAGCATGCCTCTGCCATTCTTCCGAGGAATTCAGCTTTTGCGATCCGGATATCCTTTGCATACACTTCGTATCCTTCGTCTCCGGGTTTTAACGAGCCGGGAATGGAGTAGTTTAAGTGTGGGAGAAGATAGCTGTCGAGAACGAACTCTGCGCGTTTTCTCTGATAATCCTTTGTCTGATTCGGTGCAAGTTTCTTGCCGACATACATGACACCTTCTTCTACTGTGGCACATTCGCTCTCTTCGAGATTCTGCATCATGTAGGTCAAAACATCTTCCGAAAGAGATACTGCTGATACGATATCTTCATCGGATTCAAGTCCGAGAGCACGCATCAGATCAGCGAACCTGAGATGACCGGCAACGCTTGGGAAGGAGACATCAAGAAGGTTCTTTTTGTTTTTCTCGACGACCACAAGGGCACGGTAGCCTCTGAACTGTGAGAACACTTTAGATACATGGATCTGTTCGCTGTACCTTTCGGTGAATTCAGTCATGATTTTATTGCTCGCGAGATCTTCGAGGGTCATCAGAACGCGTTCCGTTCCGTTGACAATGAAATATCCTCCAGGGTCGCTTGGATCCTCACCCTCTTCGGTCCTCTCTTGCTGAGAGAGACCGCAGAGGTTACAGACCTGACTGTCGATCATGACAGGAAGCTGGCCAATTGTGGTCTCCTGGGTCGGGTAGACCTTTTCACCTTGGTGAAGAGTCATCTCAAGGATCATCGGGGCGGCATAGGAAAGGTTCCTAAGGCGTGCTTCGGCCGGATAGAGTTTGCTCTGGGATCCGTCGGCTTCCCTGACGATCGGTTTTTCAACACGGAGCTTCCCCAGTTCGACCCATACGGCTTCCTGGTTCTTTCCTCTGTTGACGATCTCGGTCTCGACGATTCTCTGTTCGTCTACGACTTTCTGGAGGTTGAACTGGACAAAATTATTATATGAATCCAGCTGGTGGCGGGCAACATGTTCCTGGGAAAAGTACGCGCCTGATAATACACTTCTGTCGATCATGATTTTTACCTCCGGTTATTTCTTCGGCCTTCTTACTACGAGGCGGTACGACGTGGCTTCACCCGCAGTTTGGCTTTTTCTTACGATCGTAATGACGTTTCCAGGTTTTGCGCCGCAGGCTTTTACAGCCGAGTCATCATGATAGATTTTTGGAAGTTGATCTTCCGTGATGTCAAAGGTTGCGAGAAGAGCTTTTACGTCTTCATCGCTCATGATTTGATGGTCCGGGACCACCTCATGTAGTAATACGTTGAGTCTTGTCATTTAGCTCCCAATCAGATTCGTGTGAATACGGGGTCTTGCAGCTGATTTTTTCAGGTAGCTGGTTTATTTTTTTAAAAGTCTGGTTCTTTGGCATGTGAATGGCCCAATGGGAACACATTCGCCGGTGGTGTGGTAAAGGATGAACACGCATCGAATAAAATGAGATAAGGCATGCTATAAGCATTTTTCTTATCAAAAAACCCGAAGGCGTGAAGCGGGCCAAGAGGGATTTGAACCCCCGACCTGCGGATTAAAAGTCCGACGATCTGCCTGACTGATCTACTGGCCCTTGCGTTTCATCTAGGAAACAGCGGTAATAGAATGATTTACTCGCATATAAAGATAATGATTTGCATCATCAAGATCCTATCAGTGCGAGGAATTATTTTACTACTTGCAGGTGGAATAATATCCCACTTGATTATGGCAGATATGGATATGTTCCCGCGGACCCAGAAAATTCTCGTAAAAGGATGTAGCCTAGTTACGATTGGCATTTATGTGATTATTGCAGCTCTATTGGTAATTACAGCCCTTATTGGGACGATAGAGACCTTAAAGATGATCAGTATCGCTTTGGAAAACCCAACGCAAACCGCACTTACGGGCGTTCTTCAGGGTATCCTTTTGATCATTGTTATTGCGACTTTGATCGATATGGTACAGTCCTATGTGCGTGCAGGGCGCGTACTTGTCAGACCGATTTTGATAGCGGGCGTCACAACGATGGTACGAAGACTTTTGGTAACGGATCTAACGTTCATCGACATCATTGGGACGACGTTAGTTATACTTGGACTTACGGTTGCAATGATCTATCTTGGACGTGAGGACCGGGATGTTGCTACGTTTTTGACGAGTAAAGACGAATCATAAAACATTGAAGGATAAAAAATCCTTCATGACCCCACACCTTTTTTCGGTAAAATCAAAATATAAACAGAGGTTTCCATGTATTAATGCAGACCTAAGTTAAGCTTTATAATTGTTCCAGTCCCTTATTTATGATATTATGACGATGAAAATCACCACCAACACTCTCACGGAGGGACCGGTTGGAAAAGCCCTCTTGATAGTTGCGCTTCCAATCATCATCAGCAACCTTCTTCAAAGTGTACTAGAGGTTGTTGATATGTATTTCATCGGCAAACTTGGCGACGTGTCCATTGCCGGTGGTACGATGAGTATCATGGTGATCATGGTCCTGACAACGGTGATTTTCGGCGTTGTCACCGCAACGGCGGCCTTTGTTTCACGAGCATACGGATCAAAGAAATATGAAAGGATCCAGGTCATCCTTCTTCACGCCATGTATCTCGCAGTTGGATTTTCCGCTATTATTGCAGTTATAGGATTGTTTTTTTCAGAAAAACTGCTTTTGCTTATGGGGGCTGAACTGGACGTCGCAGCCGAAGGAGCCAGATTCCTCACCCCGATGCTGATGGGTCTGGTTGTGATGGTCATTTTAGCTACGCTCACAACAGTTTTTCAGAGCACCGGAGATTCCAGGACACCGATGTATGTGATGCTGGGGGTCAATGTGGTGAACATCGCGCTTAACCCCACACTGATCCAGGGTCTTGGATTTATACCTGCATTCGGTATTGCGGGATCGGCCTATGCATCCCTTGCCTCACGAGCGGTGGGAGTTGCCCTTTTACTCGGCGTGATGTATCTTCTGCCGTCCAGAAAGGACAGCCCGATCATCTTTCCTAAGAAGTGGACCTTCGAGCCAAAACTCATCAAAGATATCATCGTGATCGCAATACCATCGGCGATCCAGAGCGGGATCAGAAGTGCCGCGTTCCTTTTCATGACCGCGATCATCGCCATTTATGGTACGGCAGCGGTTGCAGCTTACGGGATATGCCTCCGTCTCGATATGATGGGGCTGATCATCGTGATGGGTCTTTGTACGGGAGTAGCAGTGATGGTTGGCCAAAATCTCGGAGCCGGGAAAGTTGAACGGGCAGTAAAGGCGGTCCGCTATGCGGCAATAACAAATGCTGTGTTCATGATTATCGTTGCAGCGGTCTATCTTATCTTTGCCCATGAGTTCCTGATGTTCTTTGGGGCTACCGGGAAATCTCTTGCAGATGGGATCCTGTTTATGCAGATCGTCCCGCTCTCCTACTTTATCATCGCACTTGCGATGACGATGGGATTTGCTATGAATGGCGCAGGAATGACCCGGCCGGGGATGTACTCGGCCATTGCGGGCCAGTTTGTTGTGCAGGTTGGCTTGTCGGCCTTCTTCGCATTGAATGGATATCCGATCGAGTTCATCTGGTATGCAGCTGTAACCGGTACGATCATAATGTTCATCTTTGATCTTTTCTTCTACATGCGCGGAGGCTGGAAGACAAAGAAGCTGCAGATCGAGTCGGATGTAATGCCGAGCGAGTGAGCTCCCTCACAACTCAAATATCTTTTTTTTTCAAAAAAATTATGTTCGAAGGAACATGGTTCCTAGACGCGACTTGGATAAAACGATCGTCGTAGGTCTCCCGTGCGGACACGTATAAGGCGAACGGGTCGCCATGAGTTGACATAAAAGACGCTGCATCTCTTCAAACGTGAGCGGAGTGTTTCCTTTTACAACAGCACGACACGCCGCTGTTTTCAGCACCCGGTCCAAAACATCGTCGGTGTTTTTGATTCCGTCAAGTGCCCCGGAAATTATTGCATGGATCACCTCAGGATCACCGAGCGTGGATGAAACCACCGGGACCGATCTGACCATCCAGACATCCTTGCCAAACGGTTCCAAAACATATCCTGCTTTTTCAAGGACATCCATCAGATCGGGAAGTGCGGCGATCTCTTTTTTCGTCAAAGTGATCGGCATTGGAACAAGGAGTTCCTGTCCGGACTGGATCGATCCCGAGCGGGCAACGAGCTGGTCATACATGATCCGCTCATGGGCCGCATGCTGATCGACGACGATCAGATCACCGGACTCATTCTTTGCAAGAATGTAGGTGTCCCCTATTTGTCCAAGGACCTCGGGAACGAACATATCCGTTTCCGGCAAGACACCGGCCTCGGTCCGCCGAAGCTGCTTTTCGGTTTGTTTCAGCGGCGAAATTCTTGGTGTCCTGTTTCCAGCATAATAGGGAACGGACTCACCAACAATCTCTACAGGAAGCTGGAGAGTCGTTTCTTTCACCGGAGAAGGCGAGAAGATCCGCTCTTCGTGAAGAGACTGATATATGGCATCCTGTAACGACCGCATGACCTCGCGTTCACGCGAAAGCCTCACCTCCTTTTTCGTCGGATGCACATTCACATCGACATCACGGGGATCAAGAATGATGTCGAGAAATGCCGCAGGAAACATACCTTTTGGCAGAAGTGTTCCATATCCTTCACGGATCGCCCATTGAAGTTGGCGGGACGTGACCTGTCTGCCGTTTATCGAGAGATAAAACCGTGTCTGGGTCGTCTTCATCTCTGAGCCGGGTCTGGTGATCCACCCTTCCACAGTTACCGGGCCATACGTGCCTGACACAGAAGTCAACTCCCTGGAAAATCCTGAGCCGAAAACTCCTGCGATCACATCTGGGAAGGAACCGGTGCCAAAGGTCTGGAATCGTTCCTTTCCATTGTAGAGCAGAGTAAATGAGATCCCTCTATTCGAGAGAGCGATACGCTCGACCATGTCATAGACATGGGCCAACTCCGTCGAAGTGGTCTTCTGAAATTTTCTTCGGGCGGGCGTGTTGTAAAAAAGATCCTCAATGATGATACTCGTTCCTTCCGGTGCACCGACTTCGGAATGAGAGATCAGTTCTCCGCCATGGATCACGACACGTGTCGCCTCGGGCGAGGCGGACCCTCGCTCTTTTGAGGTGAACGTCACCTTCGAGATGGCAGCAATACTTGCTAAAGCCTCGCCTCGGAATCCGAGCGTGGTGATCCCGTCAAGATCCTCGAACCGGGAAATCTTGCTTGTCGCATGCTGGCGAAACGCTAAAAGAGCGTCATCAAAATCCATTCCGTATCCGTCGTCCGTGACACTGATCCGATTTATTCCGGATTTATCAGCCGTGATACCGATCCGGATCGTGCGGGAATCCGCGTCCACAGAGTTTTCCACCAGCTCTTTTACGACCGAAGCAGCACGTTCGACCACTTCGCCTGCAGCGATATGGCTGATCGTCTCCTCATCCAAAAGGCGAACGCGGCTCATTTTCTCTCCAGCATCGCTTTGAGTTCATTGATGAACATAAGGGCCTGCATCGGTGTCATCGTATCAGGGTCAGATTCGCGGACCCGTTTCTCGACCAGAGAAGGAATCGGTTCCTCAGAATCCATAAGAAGCATCTGCGTATAATATTTTTTTCCGCTTGAAGAAGCATCCAAGGATAGGGCTTCTCGAAGAAGTTCCGATGCCCGGACCAGGACTTTTTTTGGAACACCGGCGATCTTCGCCACATGAATACCGTAACTCCGGTCCGTAGCTCCTGGGATCAGTTTTCGGAGGAACGTGATATCATGCTGATCCTCTTTGACGGCGAAGTGATAATTTCGTACCCGTCGAAGCTCGGACTCCATGCCGATCAGCTGATGGAAATGGGTCGCAAAAAGCGTGCGGGGTCCGGACGCCCCTTTCCCATGCAGATATTCAAGGACTGACCGGGCGATCGCATAACCGTCCACCGTGCTTGTACCTCTGCCGATTTCATCCAAAAGAATGAGGCTTTTGTCGGTCGAGTTGTTGAGGATATTTGCAAGTTCCAGCATCTCGACCATGAACGTACTCTGCCCTCCCGCAAGATCGTCGGATGCCCCCACGCGGGTAAACACGCGATCAACGATCCCGATCCTCGCAAAACGTGCTGGAACAAAACATCCTGTCTGGGCCATGATACAGATCAAAGCAACGCTTCGCATATATGTGGATTTACCAGCCATGTTTGCGCCGGTGAGGATCAAGATCTGCTCCCCAATCGAACTCATCTCGGTGTCGTTTGGAACATAGCCGCCGGGAACGGTGTTTTCCACAATCGGATGACGACCGTCACGAATGAGAAGTTCGGTCCCGACACAAAGTTCAGGGCGAACGTAGCTGCTGGTCAGGGAAAGGTCGGCAAAAGCAGCGATCATATCGATCGTGCCAATCGATTTTGCTGCCTGCTGGAGTGCCGGAACGAAAGCCGCGAGATCAACAAGAAGAGCTTCGAAGAGTGAGATCTCAAGGGCAAGGAGGCGATCATCCGCCTGGGCCATCTGAGCCTCGCGTTCCCGAAGCGAGGGGATCGTGAACCGCTCACCGTTTGCCGTGGTCTGTTTCCTTTCATACGTTGCTGGAACGAGATGGAGATTTGCTTTGGTGATCTCGATGTAATATCCAAACACGTTATTGTAGGCTATTTTAAGTGAACGGATCCCGGTACGTTCCCGTTCGGTCTGCTGGAGTTCGGCGATCCAGTCGCGACCGTTCGTTACCACGTTTCTGATCTCGTCGAGGTCGTGACTGTATCCTTCCCGAATCACATTCCCGTTTTTGTACACGAGGGGTGGCTCATCCACGATGGCCGAGAGGATCAGTTCAGCAGTGCCGGCAAAGGAGGGGATCTGATCAAGTTCTTCTTTGATGAGTCCTTCAGCACCGGAGAGTTCAGCAGTGAGTTCGGGTATGACCAGAAGGCTGGAGGCAAGTGCGAGGAGATCGCGGGGCGAGGCATTTCCATAAGCGACCCTGCCACCGATCCGTTCGATGTCGGTGAATCGGGAAAGGAGGGAGCGAACAGTGGACAGTAGAACTGGGCGGCGGGTGAAATACTCGACTGCATCAAGACGGTAATTGATGGTTTCCGGGGAGGTCAGGGGCCGGGTCACGGTGCTTCGAAGAACACGGCTACCCATAGGGGTCTTGGTCCGGTTGAGGAATCCAAAGAGCGTGGTATCATTTCTGTCCCCACGAAGGGGGTTGAGGATCTCCAGATTTCGGAGCGTGATCGCATCCAGGATCATCGCGTCGTCGGAGTATTTTCTGGAAAATCCGTGGATGTGGGGGAGACCTGTTTTCTGGGTCTCCTTTGCGTAGCGAAGAGCGGCGGCGGCGGCGTTTGTGCACTCGACCGAGCTGATGTCAAATCCATCGAGTGAGGACACACCAAACGTTTCCGTGAGTTCCAAAACGCCGTCGGTAAACATACCAGATCGAGCAGGGGTCAAGACTTTGCAGGTTGAGGCGAGGAAGGTGATAAGATCAGCAGAGATCCCTTGCGGGACAAGGATCTCAAGAGGGTTGTACTGCTCGATCTCGGTCGCGAGGGCGGATAATCCCGGTTCAAAGGGGATCTCACGAACGAAAAACTCTCCCGTGGTGATGTCGAGAAAAGCAAGACCTATCAGCGTTTTTTTCGCATCGGGACAAAGAGCCATGAGATAATGAGCGGTCGAGCCCGGAATAACATCGGCATCTATCGCAGTTCCGGGGGTGACGACACGAACAACATCCCGTTTTACGACGCCTTTTGCGAGTTTCGGATCCTCGACCTGTTCGCAGATGGCAACTTTGTAGCCTTTCCGGATCATTCGCGGGAGATATAAGTCGAGTGCGTGATACGGGATTCCTGCAAGAGGAATGGGGACCCCTTCCGGATCCTTGGAGCGTGAGGTCTGGACGATGTCGAGTTCACGAGCACATATCTCTGCGTCTTCGTAGAATGTCTCATAAAAATCACCCATGCGCATGAAAAGAACACAGTCAGGGTATTTTTCCTTGAATGTTTTGACCTGTTCCATGGCGGGAGTGAGTTTTTTGGGAGAGACCATATTGATGATATGTTGTTTGTGAAAGGGTATGAATGATTTGGAACGTGGGTTGACCCGAAGGGGCAACTTTAACGGAGCAAGTGTGAACGCAAGCGAACACTTGAGACTGCGGGTCGGTCCAATGGACCGACCTTAGCTGAGCAAGTCTTAGAATGAGACTTGCGATTGACGCGGGGACCTGTTGCCCACTCAGTAAACGACCTTGGATACAAAGAAAAAGGCATTCTGTGATTTGGTCAACAAGTTTGCATCAGAGGACAAACCACTTTTGATTTTTGTTGATGAATTAGATGGATGCCGACCTACTTTTGCCATAGAAACGCTTGAGGCTGTGAAACATTTTTTTGATTTGGAAAATGTAATTTTTGTATTTTCAATGGATATTGGACAGTTGAGTTGTTCGATAAGAACTATCTATGGTGAGATAGATTGTGTCGGGTATCTCCAGAGATTCTTTGATT
>DALTVZ010000069.1 GCA_029987315.1 Methanocorpusculum sp. | reverse complement strand
TATTCGGTTATCGTTCATCGATCTTGTCGCGAAAAAAGGATTTGACGAATTGTCGGTAAAAGACATCGTCGATGCCGCGGATATAGGGCGTGGGACCTTTTATCTGCATTACAAGGATAAATATGCCCTTCTGGAGACGTTCGAGGTCCAGATCGGCACGGCTATTCGGGAGATCATACGTGGTGAGGTATTTCCCCTGACAGAAGGCCGTTCTTTAAGAAAGACGGTCGTCGCATTGTTCACCTATTTCGAGGAGAACATTCTGATAATGCGGGCGCTTTTTGGAGAGAATGGCTCCTGTTCGTTCCAGAACAGGCTGAAAGAGCGTCTCTGGCATGATGTGTTTGCGGAAAAACTCGTCACGGTGGCTCTTCAGGATAGCTTTTCCGTGCCGCTTGAGTATCTTCTCGCCTACATCAATGCTTCACACTTCAATGTGTTCTTGACCTGGATCCAAAAAGAGGATCGGGAATCTCCCGAAGAGATCGCCCGGATTATTCTGAAGATCAGTCTTCTATCGCCCTATCGGATCAGATGAATCTTGGGCTGAAGCCCTGTTTTTTCAAAAGCTTGACTGACCTCTAAGATACAATCATCATCTCTATAGAATAGATGCGAACGGCAAAGACAATCCGAACATCCAAATTTTTCCACGCTGCTGCCTCCGATATTTTTTGCAAGAACGCATTCCAGCCTTTCTTCTGTTTTTGCACAGACCACACCCGTTAGCGTGATCTCATCGGCGGCCATGAGATAATCGATGTGCCATTGTGGTTTTCGGTACTGTTCATGAAAAAATCTGATATGCTGTGTGACCCGCGAAAGTCCGCCTGAGCCGAGAGCCGAACCCGCATACAGATACCAGCCTTTTTTGAATTCCGTGGGTCCACGGGCGCCGATCGTGATCGTGCATGGCTGTCCACAGGCGAGGATCAGGCAATAAACGCCTTTATCCATATCTTACGACATCGTGTTTTGACAAAAGAACATGGCGTTTTGCCTCTTTAACGACAGGCATCTCATGCCCGCACCAAAGTGATTGTACTGGAAGTTCTGCAATTCGGTTTATCGAGGCGATCAGTTGTGTATGGTTTCCCGTCGGCAGATCATATCGTCCAAACGAACCGTTTGGAAAGATCGTGTCTCCTGCGATGAGCGCCCCGTCCGATTCTCTAAAAAGGCAGATACCTCCTTGTGTATGTCCAGGGGTGTGATAGACCGTGAACTCACCGATCTTATCTCCGTCTTTTAGGATCTCTGCCGGATAGTTTGGCGGCCGCTCTCCGAACTGGTTCGACAGACAGAGACTTGCATCCGTTAAAAACGGTAGTTCATACTCCCCGATCATGACCTTTGCATTGCAGAGCTCTGCAAGTTTGGCAAGATTTGCCGTGTGATCGAAGTGTCCGTGTGTCAAAACAATCGTGTCTATCTGATCTTTGTACGGATACACCGCGTCCACTGATATTCCTGCATCAAACAGAATATTCCCGGCAATATAGGAGTTTGCTCTCCACCCGCTCCCCGAAAGCCAGATAATTGACTTGCTCATACTCAGATATCTTCGCTACTCAGGTTTAACTTTCTTTGTATAACCTATAATGCAGGTGAAAAACAAATACCTACATACATATGCACTCCATCATCGAAAACTGCCTTCACGGAGATTTGTCCGGAGTTGTCGAGGCTGCAAAATATGAGGGAACAACGCCTGAGGCTCTTTCCAGAAATATCATAGCAGGCCGGACCATTCTTCTGAAAAACGAGGCGCGTGAATATAGGCCCTGTGCGATCGGCGAGGGAACGACCGTTAAGATCAATGTGAATATCGGAACATCCGGCGTTACCTGCAATTCGGTAAAAGAGATGGAGAAAGCACAAGCAGCTATCGACAACGGAGCAGATGCGATTATGGATCTTTCCACCGGCGGAGATCTTCCGGCAATGAGAAAAGAGATCTTGAAACTCCCGATCCCGGTTGGGACCGTCCCGATCTACGAAGCGGTTCGCCGTGCCGGAAATGTGGTCGACTTGACCGCCGACATTCTGTTCTCCGTTATCCTCGACCAGGCAAAACAGGGCGTTGATTTCATGACGCTGCACTGCGGGGTCAATCTGGATGTGCTGGAGACGCTCACTCTTGACCCACGGGTCATGGGTGTTGTTTCACGCGGCGGTTCATTTCACACGGCAATGATGCTTTCAAGCGGTGAGGAGAACCCGCTCTATAAAGAATATGATTACCTTCTTGAGATCCTTGATGAATACGAGATAACGCTCTCGCTTGGCGACGGAATGCGCCCGGGTGCTTATGTTGACTCAACAAAGCTTGCCAAGTCTCAGGAGTATCTGACGCTTGGAAAACTTGCGAGGCGTGCCCATGACAAAGGTGTTCAGAGGATGATCGAGGGTCCGGGTCATATGGACTATAACGAGATCTCGTACAATGTGAAGATGATCAAGGAGATCACGGGCTTTGCGCCTCTGTATCTTTTAGGCCCACTTGTGACGGATATCGCTCCCGGATATGATCATATCACGGCGGCGATAGGGGGAGCCGCCGCGGCTTGTGCCGGGGCGGATTTCCTGTGTATGGTCTCACCATCCGAGCACCTTGCTCTCCCGAATGTCGATGACATCATCGAGGGGACCCGGGTCTGTAAGATCTCGGCTCATGTCGGCGATCTTTCCCGCCGAAGGGAGGCAGAACTTCCACGCCAGATGAAAATGGCCGAGGCACGCAGAAATCTCGACTGGGAGGCTCAATATGATCTTTCCCTCTATGGCGAGCATGCAAAAAAGATCCACGATCGTGATGGGGCATGCGAGACCTGTTCGATGTGCGGGGATCTTTGTGCGATAAAGATCGTCGAGAAAGCTCTCGAAAAAAAGATTTAAACTACTTCTCCGGATGATACAACTCCGGAGATACTCCCGCACTCTTCACGAAGCGGGGTATTTCTCCATCTAAGGATTTTTTCCGTCCCGTCTTTACAGCGAACAACTCCCTCGTATGAACGGTCCTCTGTGTGGTTGTGTCCAGCAATGATCTTCTGGAATCCTTCCATCCTTTTCTGTCTGACTTTTTCCGGGATCACGCTGGTGAACCAATTTTTCCCTATCATCTCTGCCTCGCTATATCCCAGGATCTTTGCCCCGTATCGGTTCAGCATCTCGACCTCTCCTTCCCGGTTCATCACTACAAGCAGGACTCCTGCCACATCAAGATAACTTCTTGTCCGATCACGTTCCCGCTGAAGTTTTTCCTGGACAAGGCATCTGGACGCAACGGTACTTATCTGGAATGCCGTCGATAACAGCAAAGTTCTTCGAACTGTATCAGGAGATAGTGCTGTTTTTGATCCAAGAATCACGCAGGCAACTGCTTGCCCCTCAAATATGACCGGCATAAATACCAGAGATTTCGCCTGATCCATCGGGGGATCGGTGTTTTCCGGTAAAAGCGTCATCCGATATTTGTCAAAGATGACCGGCTCTCCTTTTCGAATGATCCGGTGAATCATCGAGTTGGTATGGATCGCCGGCATATATCGCCCGTCTTTGGCTCGAAACAGTACATAATCATCAAAGACGCTCTTCTGATAGATCGCGACCGATTCAAATCCGGAGATCTTTGGGAGCATTTCAAGAAGGGGATCCCACATATCATGTGTTGTCGAAACTCCTTCAAGGATGAAAGCCAGTTCACGACTCATCATCTGTCGCTGCCGATCTGCCTCATCTTCTGTGATATCACTCACGATTGTTAACAGATACTGACGATCGACCGCGAGTTTCATGGGGATGACGCGAGCTGATATATATCTGGTCTCACCGTTTACCACGATTTTGTCTTCGGTGACCCGTACCTCTTTTTTTGTCAAAGCCACGGTGTCATGTGCTTCGGTCAGTCGGACAGAACCGATTTTTTCCAAGATGTCTTTTGAGGTCATCTGGAAAAGTTCAGCCCTGGTTTTCTGCAGGAACTTTTCAGCAGATTTGTTGACATAATAGTATTCCCGCGACTCCATGTCGATCACGGTGATGATGGCAGGAATGTTGTTCATCACGGAGTCAAGAAATCTCTTCCACCGTTTTGCTCCAAGCTCTGCGTCTCTTCGGTCAGTAACGTCCCGAAGAGCTCCGTTGTATCCAAGGAAGATCGACTCACCCTCTTCAAGAAGGATGGGGGATCCTGAAAATTCGCAGTATATTTTTTTGCCGTCTTTACAGATGAAGGGAAATTCCGTGAGCACGAATCCTTTTTCCTGCGAGACCTTCGAGACGAGTTCCCAATCAAAACGGGCAGCCGCCCCGCTTGGCATGAAGGCTGATAATTTCCGTCCTGTGAGTTCCTCCGGCAGGTACCCTGTCACGCTTGTGATCTGGGGGCTGATGTACTGGATCCCAAATGTTTCATCCATTGACCAGATGACATCATGGATCGTTTCGACGAGGCGCCGAAACATCGACTCGCTTTGTTCGAGCGCGGCCTCTGAGTTCACGTTTTCCGTTATATCGTCCCAGACGATCGTGACGCCTGGTCTTCCATCGGAAAGGACCATAGGATAGATCCGCTGATCAAGGAAACAATCGGTCCCGTTTTTCATCAGGCGCAGTTCGCTTCTGACCATATCGCCGCGAAGCGCTGCCCGGATCTGATCGGTCAGGATATCATTGCAGAAGATCTTGCATGCACTGTCATATATGTATTTACCGATGATGTCATCGGTTTCTGCCAAAATAAAAGATAACAGCGTCTCGTTTGCCTGGATGACCTTCAGATCCGCGTCGATGAGGAGCACCATCTCGGATGAGAGATTGAGCATCGCTGACACGGGCACGCGTTTTGAAATGAAAAAAACCTTGGCCTTTCCAAACGTGCGCATCTCAACCTGTCCGGACACCAGAAGGCTATCCATATATCGCGCCAAGGTGTTTCGGTTAAGGTGCATGCCGTCTGCGATCTCTGTGACCGACATTCCACGGGGATTCTCTCGTAAAAGTGTAAGAATTTCGGAAAAATCGCCTGTCAGCTCTACCATTACTCTTTATTTGCCTCCTGAAATAATAATGCTTTCCACGATGCCTTGCCTTAACGCACAACATCAATGCCGTGCGTTGAGGGATATATTTAAATATAATAAATACGAATAGTATTGTAGCAGCTTGTGAGAAGAGCACAAGCGGCAAACAGATCCGTGAACAAACATCAGTTCTGTCTTAGGGAAGTCAATCACACACCACAAACACTGACTTTCCCACAGAATATACACCTCACAAAACACACCACACCACCAAACCGTTTTCGGGTCTGTTCAATAAAAATAATTAGGTTAATGACACGTACCACTCTCTTAAAACCTCTCCAAATATTACCTTGTGTTTTTCCCTTCTTTGCCGGAAGTGGAAAAACCATCAAACAGCAAACCTGTTATTACTGTTTTTACCGAAGTTTCCTGTATGCATTTTCGTGCATGCAGGTTCTCATAAAAAAAAGTGCTTTGATCCTATCTCAATTTATGGGCAGGAGTATGAATCTACCATCTCGACGTGGTGAGGGTCTTCCTTCTCGCATGGTATTGCTAGCGGATATTTTCCGGTAAGGCATCCAAGGCAGAGATTTTTTCGCGGAATACCGATCGCCTCGATAAGTCCCTCAAGCGAGATGTGGGCGAGACTGGTTGCCTTGATCTCCTTTCCCACTTCGGCGACGGATTTTGTTGCGCCGATCAGTTCATTTCGTGTGGGAAAGTCTGTTCCAAGATAACAGGGTGCGATAATCTGAGGGGATGCGATTCGAAGGTGGATCTCTTTCGCACCAAATTCACGCACTAATGACAGGATCTTCTTCGAGGTAGTCCCTCTGACGATACTGTCATCAACAAGAACCACGGATTTATCTTTTATATGGCCTCGGACCGGATTCAATTTCATTCTGACAGCGGTCTCACGTTTCTGCTGTGTCGGCATGATGAATGTTCGTCCAGTGTATCGGTTTTTGATGAGTGCTTCGCGGAATGGTATTCCTGATTCGCGGGAAAATCCTGTCGCCGCCGCAGTGCCTGAATCTGGGACCGGGGAAATGATATCAGCATTTGCCGGGGCTTCTTTTGCGAGCAGTGCCCCGGTCTTTCGCCGCACATCGTAGACCGATATTCCGTCGATTATCGCGTCGGCCCTTGCAAAGTAGATGTACTCAAACACACAGTGTGCGTATGATTTTGCCTTCATCATCATCCTGGAAAACACCTCCCCGTTTTGTAGCCTAACACTCTCTCCGGGAGCGATGTCTCGGACGAACTCTGCGCCGATCGCGTCCAGTGCGACACTCTCGGAGACCAAGGCGTGTCCGCCTGTTTCGGTCTTTCCAAGACAAAGCGGTTTTATTCCAAGCGGGTCACGAAACGCGTACAATGTTCCATCCAGCATAAAGATCACGGCATAGGATCCGCTGATCATCCGCATACAGTAACTAATGGCTTCGTCGGGCGTATGATCATGAATGATCTCGTTTGCCAGGATCGCTGCGATGACCTCAGTATCCGACGTCGTGGAAAAAATATGACCGTGGCCTTCGTACTCATATCTGAGTGCATCCGTATTTATCAGATTCCCGTTGTGGACGATCGACAGCGAATGGCCGCGAAACATAAAATGGAATGGTTGAATGTTTTCCGGCTTAGAACCGCCGGTCGTTGGATACCGTACATGACCGATCCCTGTATTTCCGGTCAGGCTTTCCAGAATAGATCCTTTAAAAACCTCACATACCAGTCCATATCCTTTGCGTTTGTGTACGGTTTCACCATCATACGTATAGATACCTGCACTCTCCTGGCCTCGGTGTTGGAGTGCATATAATGCCAAGTACAATGATCCCGATACATCCGATATATCGGTAATTCCTGTGATGCCGCACATATTGTAAAAATATTGGTTGTATTCAGATATAGGTTTAACAGACGAATACCGCGGTCGCGACCACGGTCGTCCAGTTCCCGTTCTTATCCGTTTCAGCAGAGACACTAGTATTACTGGTCTTCAGGATATTTCCGCCCTCCTTTTGTATAATGGTATCCAGCATCGTTCTTGCGAGCTCTTCAGCATATGCTCCGCATTCTTTTTCTGACATCCCGGTAGCGTGATGCTCAGAGAGATACCCATGCTGCTTATCATGGATCTGGGGGACTGCAAGTCCTATAGCCGCGGATATTGTCAAATTAGGCTCGTTTGATGCGTTTTTTGCCATGACACAGTACACGATCTCTCCGTGCTTCAAGGCGGCAAGCCCCTCGTCGCGCGAGACGATATCTGCATCCGGCGGCATGATAGAAGACACATACACCAGATTGAAAGGGGCGATCCCTGCGTTTCTAAGGGCCATCTCGAACGAAACGAGCTGGTCCTTATGAACCCCTCTGCCTCGGGTAAAGAATACTTTTTTTGGAACTACCATCTTAGTTACTTGGTCTTGTTAACTAGCTCTTAAGTGTTTGGTTGTGGAGCAGAGCGTCCAATGAAGTGAATTAAATACGGGCATGTCCAATTAATTCTTACGTACAAAAATCAGTTGGGGTATAATCTGTCCCGATTTGGATTTTTGAACAAAGCACGAGTAATCGAGGGATTAATTGATGGCGGATTCAGTAGTTGACAGTATTTTAGCGGCAAGATATTACCGCATCTGTGAGGCATCTTTCGAAGATGTCTGTAGACGAGTTGCAGATGCATTAGGTGAAACACCGGAAGAGACCAAGGAATACTTTGACGCAATGATGTCATTGTCGTTCCTTCCCAACTCCCCCACACTGATGAATGCTGGGACACCTCTTGGACAGCTCTCTGCCTGCTTCACCCTTCCTGTCAACGATTCACTACCCGAGATCTTTGATGCGATCCGCTGGGGAGCGATCATTCATCAGTCGGGAGGGGGAACTGGATACAACTTCTCTCATCTGCGTGCAGAAGGATCTCCCGTTCGGTCAACGGACGGCGTGGCATCCGGCCCGGTCTCCTTTATGCGGGTGTTCAATGCGGCAACAGATGTCATCAAACAGGGAGGAAGACGCCGCGGGGCAAATATGGGTATCCTCAACGTCTGGCACCCTGACATCCTGAAGTTCATTAAAAGCAAAGCCAAGGAAGGCGACTTCAGTAACTTCAATATCTCCGTGATGGTCTCGGACACCTTCATGAAGCATGTGGTAAACGGCGAGAAGGACGCTGTCTGGGTAACCAACGCTGAAGGGGTCGAGATCACCGTTGGAGAGATCTGGGAAGGTATCATCGACGGGGTCTGGAAGAACGGTGAACCGGGAATTCTTTTCTACGATGCCATCAATCAGAAAAACCCAACTCCTGACCTTGGAGGGATCGATACCACCAACCCATGCGGTGAACAGCCGCTCCTTCCGTTTGAATCCTGTGTTCTTGGCAGTATCAATCTGGCAAAATTCATCCGTGCCGATGGGCTGAACTACGAAGCCCTCGATAAAATGACCAGAATGGGTGTTCGGTTCCTCGACGCCGTCATCACAAAAAATGTATTCCCCATCCCGGAGATCCGTGAAGCGACCAACCGTACGCGCAAAGTCGGTCTTGGTCTGATGGGTGTTCACGACGCTATGCTCATGCTTCGGATCCCTTACGACTCCGAAGCCGGCAGAAACTTCTGCCTCGAGGTGATGGAGAGGGTCAACAATGTTGCCGTTGAAGAATCCATCATCCTTGGAAAAGAGAAGGGAACGTTCCCTGCATATGAAGGAAGTGTCTGGGATAAACGCGGCATCGTCATGCGAAACGCTGCTCTCACCACCATCGCTCCTACGGGGACGATCTCACTCCTTGCTGGTTGCTCTTCGGGCATCGAACCGGTCTTCTCGTTTGCCTACACCCGCAGAAATACCGTCGGCAAAACATTCGTGCTGGTCCACCCGTACTTCGAGTCAGAACTCAGACGGATCATAGAAACAATGGGACTGACTGGTCCCAAAGCAGAAGCAAAACGTGACGAGGTCATCAACCACGTGCATGAAACCGGATCGGTCCAGGATGTCGAATGGCTGCCTGACGCGTTCAAAGCAGTCTTCAAGACCGCTTTAGACATCGGCTGGAAGGATCATGTCCTGATGCAGGCCGCCTTCCAGAAGCATGTCCACGCCTCGATCTCGAAAACGATCAACATGCCGTTCACCGCATCCAAGGAGGATGTCGAGCAGGCGGTCATTCTCGCATGGAAGGAGGGGATCAAAGGCATGACCCTCTACCGTACCGGATCGCGTGAGGATGTTGTTCTTGCTCTTCAAAAGAAGGATACTGAAAGCCCGGCAGATACGCAGACGACCCTCGTTCCTGGGATCGTCCCGCAATTGTTCTTCACCCGCCCGCGTGAACTGGTCGGACGTACCTTCCTTGCGCAGTCCGGTTGCTGCCGTTTGTATATCACGGTAAATACCATGGACGGAAAGCCGATGGAGGTGTTCATCCGAACTGTGGGGGCTGGATGCGAGGCAAGCAGCAATGCACTTGGCCGCAGTATCAGCACTGGGTTACAAAACGGTGTCCCGTACGAAAAGTTCGTCAAACAGTTTGCGAAGGTGAACTGTGTCTCGGCGATCAAAAACAAAAACTCCGAGGGTATGTCCTGTGCCGATGTTGTTGGAAAATGTATCGAGCTTGCGGCAACCAATCAAGCGATCGCCACACTCGACAACTGGTCTTTGACCCCGGTCACGCCGGGAGAAAAAAAGAATCCACCCTGTCCTGAGTGCGGCGAACCCCTGGATTTTGGGGAAGGCTGTAATCAGGGAATGTGCAAACACTGCGGATGGAGCGGCTGCAGCTGATTTGATATATATTAGCCGATCAGAAAACATCTGATCCCCTTTCAATTTCTCACCCCCCTTTCTGTATGCTCCAAATCCACTCCCCATTCCTGACGTATGGCGAATTATGTGATGCCGACCTGTTTATTCCTGACGGGGTAGAACGCCCTCCAGTAATTATAATTGCCCATGGACTTGGGCATCCTCGTTTTATCGCGACCATGAGGTATGCAAGAGGTCTTGTGTTGAATGGGTATGCGGTTTTTTTATTCGATTATCGAAATTATGGATTTTCGGAAGGTGAGGTCAAAAACCTGACCGACCCCTTTTGTCAGATGGATGACATTCGGGCCGCAATAGTCCATCTTCGGTCTTTGGAGATTATCGATAATACTCGGATCGTTCTTTGCGGGATATCACTTGCAGGCGGTTATCCCCTTACGATCGCGGCCGAGGATCATGATATCGTAGCTGTTGTTTGCATGATCCCTGTTATGAGCCCAAAAGTCAGTCTTAAAAAGAAAAAGAAAACTGCTGCTCTTCCTTATCTCATTCTAACTAGCTATGATGCTATTCGGGGACTCATCGGTTTGAAACCATTCTGTCTACCTATGTTTGTCTCCCGCTCTCATTTGAATGATTTTACAGACAGTACGTATTATCCGGGTTACACCTTTGATTGTTCACACATCCATGGGAAAAGAGTAGTTCATCATATCGCGATAAAAAACATCTTGACCGGTCAGTCAGTTGTATGGATCAATCTCGTACCGTTTCGTTCGTTGAAAAAAATATTGGAGTATGAAGCCGTTTCCGCTCTTCCAAGAGTTCGCTGTCCCATCCTCGTTATTGCCGCAAAAAACGATCCAGTCGTTCCCTATTCTCTGCTGAAATCGATGATGGAGCCCTATTCAAATGTGAATTTTTTTTCGTATGAAGGCAATCATTATAATGTGACAGATAAGCGGGTATGTGATGAAATCATTACAGAGATCCTTAAGTTATTAACGAACCTCTTCGACAAACCCGTTAGTGACAAACCTGCATCTTTCGATATCGAATCAGAAAAAAGACACTTATATCCGCTTGTTCTAAACCAGCAAAAGGTCAATGTCATCGAGATCTAAATAAAAATTAGAGTCCTGTTCTCTTAAAGAGTTCGAGACACCTTTTTCTATATTCATCCTCGGTGATGATCTTGTTTTCCCGCAGATATTTGAGTGCTTCAAGGGATTTATCGATCGCTTCGTCATCCAGTCCGTCCCGCGGTTCGAGTGTCATCGACGAGACAAGTCTCGTTTTTGGGGGTGTTGGTGTTGGGATGGTCTGTATTTTTTTCGAAACATAGACCTGCGAATCGTCTTCATCAGAATGACTCTTTGCATCGTCGCTCAGGTGTTTGTATCGCCCGCCGCCGACCAGGGTCCTTCCTCCCGGCAGGATCATCGCATCCCCCTTCCCCTCGTCATGCCACTGATCGTTTCTCTTCCCGGAATCCGTCTTGAACACCGTCACATCGTTCAGCGGCACTTCGTTCTTCACAGGCTCCGGTGTCACGGTTGCTTCGACCATCCGTGAGACCCAGGCTGTCTCTGCTGTCTTCTGCTCCTTTTCCGTGATCGTGGTCTCCTCCTCGAACACGTCGTCCCTGCTCTCTCCCTTCTCTCCAAAATGAGAAAACAGCTTATCGGTCGGCTCAAAACAGCCTTGTCCCGGAGTCGACGTGCTCTCAAACACATCGTCCTGTTCGGTCTTGGAAAGGCTCGTCCCGCCATTCTCCGCCTCTCTTAGGATATACTCCTCATTGAGCAGATTGCGCTTCACGGCGATCTGCCAGTTCCCGCCGACCTTCGTATTCATCATCTCGCGAAGTTCCAAAAGTGCGGCTCTTACCTCCTCTGCCGAGTTTTTCACGCCGTGAAAGACATATTTGTCTTTGTTCACTGTTTTGATGGTCAGTGACGGGGCAACTGCTGTTGGAAATCTGACGGACGCCTCCAGCAGATCGATGTAGTTCATCTCGTAGATCCGGTAAATCGTCTCACGCTCAGGGTATCCCCACAACATGCGAAGGCGTGTGAGCAGGATAGGGATCAGGAATTTATCCTTGCTTCGTGCGTAAATAACATTCAGGACCTCCTCGGTCCGCGGAATGTCATCCAAGATCTCGATCGGGAGATCATATTGATATAATACTTCGTGACGCACGAAAAAGACCCTCTGATAGTACTATACCATTGGTGTTTGAAAATAGTTAAAGTTCGTGAATGATCAAAAAAAAGATGTGGGAGTATTCTCCCAGGGCATATCTGCCTTTACATCATTCCTGGGGGCATGCCGCCCATTCCGCCCATTCCGCCGCCTCCGCCCATTGCGGCCATCTCTTCGGGGGATGGTCCGGCTGACTTTGCGGATGCGATGACGTCATCGATTCTAAGAATCATGACTGCGGCCTCTGCTGCAGAGGAGATCGCCTGGGTCTTCACGCGGAGCGGCTCAACAACGCCTGCTTCCCACATGTCGATTGCCTTTCCTTCATAGACATCGAGACCATAGGTCTTCATGCCTTTCTCGTGTGCTGCACGGAGCTCTACAAGCTTGTCGATCGGGTCAAGACCTGCGTTTTCTGCAAGGGTTCTTGGGATGACTTCAAGTGCATTTGCGAATGCTTCGATCGCGAGCTGGATACGTCCGCCCTGGGTCGCTGCATATTCACGGAGTCTGAGAGAAAGCTCAACTTCGGGTGCGCCTCCACCGGCGACGACTTTCTTGTCTTCAACGACACAAGCAACGACGCGAAGTGCGTCTTCAAGTGCACGGGCGAGCTCGTCAACAACGTGGTCGGTTCCGCCTTTGATGATGATCGAGACTGCCTTCGGGTTCTTGCATTTCTCAACGAAGATCATCTCTTCGCCGCCGACTTTGCGCTCTTCGACGATACCTGCTATACCAAGTTCGTCTGCGGAGATCGCGTCGATCGAGGAGATAAGTGCTGCGCCTGTTGCACGTGCAAGTTTTTCCATGTCGGACTTCTTAACACGGCGGGTTGCAAAGATACCTGCTTTGGAGAGGTAGTGCTGAGCAATGTCGTCGATACCTTTCTGACAGAACAGAACGTTTGCACCGGATGCCTTGATCTTTTCGACGATGCCTTTGATCATACGCTCTTCCTCATCGAGGAACATCTGGAGCTGATCTGGGGAGGTAATGGAGATCTCTGCGTCGACTTCGGTCTTCTTGTATTCGACTGCTGCGTTCAAAAGCAGGATCTTTGCGTTTTTGACGGTCTTGGGCATGCCTGGGTGGACACGTTCCTTGTCGATGATCATGCCTTCGATGATCTCGGACTCGTCGATCGAGCCGCCGACACGTTTCTCGACTTTGACATTTTCGGTGTCAACAGTTCCGTCTGAGTCTGCGACGAGGGTGATTGCACGGACGATAAGGTCACAGAGTTTGTCTTTGGACGACTCTGCATTCTTACCGGTCATCGCGGTTCCTGCGATCTTTGCAAGGAGTGCGGTGTCTTTTGCTTTGACATCGATCGCGATGGTCTTGAGAAGCTCCTGTGCTTTCTCTGCTGCCTGTCTGTATCCAAGAGTGATAACGGTCGGGTGGATGTCCATCTCAAGAAGCTCTTCAGCCTTCTTTAAGAGTTCGCCTGCAATGACGACTGCGGTTGTGGTTCCATCTCCAACTTCGTCGTCCTGTGTCTTTGCGATCTCGACCATCATCTTTGCTGCCGGGTGTTCGATGTCCATCTCTTTGAGAATGGTCACACCATCATTGG
>DALTVZ010000068.1 GCA_029987315.1 Methanocorpusculum sp. | reverse complement strand
TTTCGAAAACAGGTCGCCGTTTCAGAGGAGGTTTCCCGGGAGAATGCCCGGCTCTATTATGCGATCCAAAAGGACAATCCATGGAATGATGCGGCGATACAGAATCTTCTCGCATCCCTTATGGAACTTCGGAGCTCTGGATAGGATGCCTTTGTTGAGAAAATGCAATCTGATTCTGCGTGGTATCCGGAAAAATAATTGGTGTTTTCCCCTCTTTTAGCCTGTAAGGAACATAGCGATCATTGGCAATGTCACTAGGCAAAGCAGCGTTGAGATACAGATCCCCTGGGCCGCAATATCCGGATGGGCCTTATGCTCATCTGCAAGCATCACCGTATTTACTGCCGCCGGCATTCCTGCAGTTACCACGATGATGCCGAGGATCAGCGGATCAGCGATGAACTGCGAAAAGATCAGATACACAAGTGCCGGCATACCAAGAAGACGGATCGCTGCAACGATGTACTGCCGGACATTTTTGAAGATCGAGGTGAAATTCAGCTGGGCAAGGAATCCGCCGGTCACGACAAGAGAAAGCGGGGTGGTAACGTTATTCAGCAGCTCTAAGGAACTGTAGAGCGGATCGGGGATGGATACCGATGTTAAGAAAAAGATCAGTCCAAGGATCGTCGAGAGAAACGCCGGATTCAAAAGAAGCTTCGGATCGAACGATAGCTTCCCGTTATCCTTCTCCTGTGCCCGCAGAATCCAGATTCCAACAGAGTATGTCAGTATGGTAAAGGGAATATTGAAGAGTGCCGCATAAAATATCGCGTCCTGGCCGTACAGCATCGAAAGGATGGGAAATCCCATGAACATCGAGTTCGAGAACATGATCATGAACCGAAACACTCCGTACTCCTCCTTCTTTGCCCGCATCAGAATAGGGGAAAACCAGGCAACCAGAAACGCGATCCCGTAGTAGGCAAACGCTGCCAAGATCAGATACTCGCCCTTCATCAGAACTTCGTTCGTGAAAGGGATCTGCATGGAGAATATCACCATCGCGGGAATACAGATATGCAGAAGGAACTTCGAGAGAGAAGAGACGGAAGCGTCGTTCAGGAGTTTGATCCTTCGTGCAAAGTATCCTATCCCGATCAGAATAAACAGGATGAGGATCTGATTCAGGGCGATGAAATAATCCATTGTTCTTCTATACTGATAGCACAAGGCATGTAGTTAATCTATCGGGACCGTCATACTATATTGCATGGACCCTATTGTAGAACAGGGATTTGACCGTCTCCTTGATGTCATCAAGGAAACGAAGGCAAAACAGCAGGAGACTGCAGAACTGATCATCCATGAGGACAAGGTCCTTCTCGAAAAGATGATCGCGGCAGTCGTTCCGGTGGTGCAGGCGGCAGGTTCGCTTTTCCTGCAGAAGGCAAAACAGGATACAAAAGGGGATCTCTACGACCAGAAGTACTATCCCGACAAAATGATCATCCTCGGAAAATCCGAAAGCCCGGCGAGTTTCCGGCCTGATGATCCCAAAAAACAGGTCACCCAGCAGTTCTGCGTGGCATCGGAGAAGGGAGAACTGTTCGAGCTGATGTTCTCGACCGACGGTTTTGTGGTCGATACGTATGCCTCGCCCCTTTCAGCGGAGGATGCTCTTGCGTTTTACGGCTACGATATTTTGTATATGCTCTTTTCGGCGATCCGGGATTATGCTCTCGCGGAAGAGGATCTCCTCGAGGCACTCGATCTGACCCTCGGCTTTCTTCAGCACAAAACGGCCTGAACACGGTCATATCAAAAACCTGTTCTCTTTTTTGGAGGAGTTACGCGGTGTTGGTATGGATCCGATTCGGGAAGGGTACGGTTGGTTTTATCTCATGTGCCCACATAAACCCCTTACACGAAATCGAAGTATACCTCATTAGTACGTCAGTTGTTTCGGTTAAGATCACCCCGCCTCGGCTAAGATCGCCGGTTGTGCCGTCAATCCGCCTTCTTCTCCTCGCAAATCATAGATTTGCTCGGCTGAGGCCACCCTTACAGGGTAGCCCGCCTCAGCTGAGGGACCTAAAGGTCCCCGCCTCTCATTTTACGACACTTCCACTCGAAAACCACCATTTCTACTCCAAAAAACCACCCAGTCAAACCCCAAAACCATCCCGCTTCCACTCGAAAACCACCATTTCCACTCCAAAAAACCACCCAGTCAAACCCCAAAACCATCCCGCTTCCACTCGAAAACCACCATTTCGATTCGAAAATCCCCCTCCGTCGATCAAAAATACTCCTCTCCCGACCCCAAAATACCACACCTCAAACAAAAAATACGCCGAATCCTGCCGATTTCCCCGGCGAAACATCAAGACTATATAAACTAACCAACAGGCGCCTGAAAAAAACGATGACCCCCGACAGACTACCTACCTAGGTAGTGACCTAGAGCGGAAGAAAAAACTCTCATCAATCACTTTTTTTTTAGGCGCCTGGTCTATTATTATTATTATTTTATGTACAGTACAGAAGAGAGAGAGAGAGAGAGAGAGAAGGAAAGAAAAAAACCAAAATGAAAATTACTACTATATAAATTAGTAACGCACTAGGTAGGTAGTTATTCCGGGGGTATCGTTTTTTCCAGGCGCCTCCCTCTTGATTTATATACTATGACTGCATGAAGGAGAAAATACGCCGAATCCTGCCGATTTTGATTTTTACCCACGAAAAATCATCATTAAAAAATGGTCAAAATTGATCGGCGGAAGGTGATTTTGGAATCGAAACACCCATTTGCGAGTGGAAGCGGGGACCTTTAGGTCCCTCAGCTGAGCAAATCTTTGATTTGCGAAAAATGATCGAAAATTGATCACGGGAAAGGAGTCTCAAAAACGATATCGGAACACCCCCAACCTCATTTTTTTGCATCGAAAAAACCCCTCCTCTCTCACTGACCACCCTCTTTTACCCATCAAGGGGGGGCATTATCGCACCGCGCGGTCAGGGGTATAAATACTCACAATCCAACTAAAAATATAACCCGGACACCTCGACACCACTTCAGAACCGGGCACTACGAAACAAAGCGTGATACCAAGAAAAAAATCAACATCTGCCTGCTATGATCCGACAGGCCAAAAGGACCTCCACATCCACTTCGACGCCCCAAATCAGCACTCTTATTTCCCCTAAATTATGTTGCAATTATTGAAATAATTTCTCGTTTTTCAAAAAAACATAGTATAATATGCATAGAAAAATAATTATTTTGTATGCAGCCGGGGTCACGAGACCCCGATGAAGCTGCTGGAAAAAACCTCTGCAAAAGAGGGGATGTGATAAAAACTTGAAAGACCATTTCAACCTCACGATCAGCGACCCTGACAAAAAAACGTTCGCTGCATTCACGAAAAAGTATCCGAACCCGAGGACCTCGAAAGTCATCCTCGCTCTCATCAGAGAACACATGAAACGGGGAACACAGACAAATGCCTGACTTCAGAGTCTACGTCCCTGAATCCAAATCAGGGGTCATGTATCAGTTCAAAGAACAGTTCGGCAAAGAAGGATCACCCATGATCGTGACCTTCATGGAAGAATCCCTGACCGGAAATGTGGCAGATCCCAAAAACCAAGGTGCTGAAACCGCCCGCATCTTTGACCTCTACTTCGGCGACATAACCAACGAACGCGAATTCTCCCGTCTTCTTGGCGGAAGAAAAAGCGCGGAAGCCGCCGTCATCAACCGGTGCGCAGAACTCCGCAGAAAATATCAGGACATCGCAGATGATGTCATAGAAAAGTTCAATGAAACCCATCCAACCTTCGCAAAAATCACAGGAGTCGATAAATGACTGAAAAACAAGATGCCTGCCCGATGACCGTCTGGAAACTAAATCAGGGAACAGGCAATAGACAATTTGCACTGCAAAGAGAAAAAGCAACCGCCCATCCGGCAGGTGGACCATGACCTGCGAGCCCATAAACCAGATATGGAGCAGAACCGAGTATGACGCATCGCCCTATCTCGACACGATCATCGATTCCCTCAATCCCAAAAGGAACCATTGTGCTGCCCGACTCATCCACGTAATGCACACAATCCTTGTAGACCTCATCACAGATCATCTTAAGGAGCATGGCATTCCCTTTGCCGCCCTGAGCGGTGAAACATTTACCCTCACCATCAGATTTGCCGGTGAAGTCCCGGAGGAACCATGACCCCTGACAGGAAACCCTGCCTCGGTCTTCGGCTCGCCGACCGGGTCATCCTCTCGAAGATCCTTTCCGGAGCCTGGATTCTTGACGCGGAAAACGGTGAGATCATTTCCCGGAGCACCGGAAAGCCTCTCCGTTTCCACAGAAAAAGCAAATCCAGCAAATATCTTTTCACGATAGTCAGATATAAGAAATTTCGTTTCAACATCACCAAGCACCGGGCGGTCTACATCGCCGGAAACTGTAAAACGATGGACGATCTGCCGATCGATCTGAATCTCCAGATCGACCACATCAACGGAAACGTTGAGGACTGCCGGCTAGAAAATCTCCGGATGATCCCGTTCTGGGACAACAATCACCCGCTCTCCGGGCGCAAAAAGAGGATCTTCACCGACGTTCAGGTCGGAGAGATCAGGAGGAGGTATGCAGAGGGCGAACCTCCGCGGATCCTCGCAGCTGAGTTCAAGGTAAACAAAACCACGATCCACCGGATCGTTTCCCGGCGGACCTATGCGGAGGTGGGGCTGTGAACGGCACAGAGTATCTCAGGAGGATCAAATTCTCCTGCCCGGTCTGCCTGAACTCAGTTACAGAAAAGGTCTGGGTGAATGATCCGGAGGATCTGGAACGGGTGACGATGAACTGCCCGGTCTGCGGATCGCCGACGCTTCGGATCGATTCGCCGGATGATGATATCAAATTCTTCGCCTATCTGGATATGAGAAAGGCGATCGGGGAACGGATCGATGAGCAGATGGAGGAGACGTATGACTATCTGTGATTCTGCCGGGATCCGGGCGGCTCTGGAAGCAGCGTTTCCCGCACCTATGGATGAATATGAGGATGCGTTCTACTGTCAGGAGATGAACCGGTCCCTTACCGATCTGGCGAAGGAGTATAAGCGCCGGTTTAACGAGACCGTTGATGAGATCAGAGCAGGCGGGATTCTTTCGGAGGGGTTCGTTCTGGAGTTGGAGGAGTCCCGGAAAAAGGAGGTCAACATCCAGGCGCTGCGAAACGGTCTGCCGGATCTTTTCCAGGAGGTGGTGCATGTCACGCCATCGGACGCGGCGAAGCTTCTGTCGAACCGGTTCATCTATGAGGCGGTGAAGAAGCTGATCGGGGACCGGATCACGGATTATGACGCGGTAAATGTGGATGATCTGGAGGCGAGACTGCCCGAGCCGGAGCTTTCAGAATATGTTACCATGAGAACGACGCCGAAAGGGTATGTGGTGAAAAGAGTGAAGCAGAGGAGGAGGAGCTAAGGATGAGATACTGGTACAGTGTTCCGGATCTTATTGATAAGGAGAAGCTGAAGGCTCTGCTTTCGAAGCATAAGTCGATCTCTGCCGTGGCGCTGTATCTCGGATGCAGCCGGCATTCAGTGGAGACGGCGATGATGAAACACGGGATCGAGTATCCGTCGGGATGTATCGCGGATAAGATCCTCAAACCGTCTGAGTTGTGAGATTTTCTCTCGTTTTTGTCTGAGCGAGAGCAAATTTCCACTATTTTTTATACTTTTACGTCCTATAATCATATAGCATGTGTGAGAAGACGCGTGAATTTGAATCAACGATCACCTCCAAATAGGACAGAAAAAATCACGTGTGTTTTGCATGTGTTAAATCGTTGAGGTTGCCTTAAGACGGTCTCGACAGGTCGCAAATCAAAGATTTGCTCCTCGCTTCGGTCGCCTTCGGCTCCCTCGACGCTCGCAAATCAAAGATTTGCTCATCATCTCGGCCGCCTTCGGCGGCCTTGATGGATCACCTCCACCATGACAGCTGATTTCATTCAGACAGCAATCTCGAAGTCCGCAAAGCGGATCTTCACCGCAGAGTTTACGAACGCCGCCGCGTATGATGCGATCATCGCAGAAATTACCTGCGTGGAAAACCCCCTCGGCCTTGCCGAAGTCGAGCTCGGGAAGCAGACCTACAAGACCTATGTCGGCTACTTCGACCCGAACACCTCCGAAATGACCGGCAAGGTCCAGGTCACGGCATTCAGCAGAGCTGAATACGCAGCCGCGATCACCGCCCTTACCGGCAGTGCGGATCTTAAAGCAGCATTCGGGAACGGCGGTACTGCCGAGACGACCGAGATCGGTACCGAAGCAACGTGGAACGTCCGCATTTCCGCG
>DALTVZ010000067.1 GCA_029987315.1 Methanocorpusculum sp. | reverse complement strand
GAACGGCATTTTATTTTATCCTGATTATGATCGATGGGCGGCCCTTGGCGCAGATATTATTCGTCAGCATCCGTTTTTTCCGCATGTCATGTGCGAACTTGAGACCGCAAAGGGATGTTTTCGCTGTATAACAGGCGGCTGCTCCTTCTGCACAGAGCCGTTTTACGGTATGCCAAAAATGCGTGGCATAGCCGGGGTCAGATCTGAAGTTGCTGCTCTATTCTCTATTGGAGCCAGACATTTCCGGCTGGGGCGTCAGCCCGACCTGCTTGCATTCGGGACATCGGGCGCAGAGTATCCAAAACCGGAACCCGACAAACTCCACGCTCTTTTTACCGGAATTCGTGAGGCGGCCCCTGAACTCCAGACGCTGCATATCGATAATATCAATCCCGGAACGATCGCCCGTCATGAAGAAGCATCCCGTGAGGCACTTCTCGCGATTATACAAGGGCACACCGAAGGCGATATCGCCGCATTTGGTGTAGAGTCGGTGGATCCGATAGTTATCGAAGCGAACAACCTCAAAGGATCTTCAGAACAGATCTTCCGGGCCGTTGAGATCGTCAATGAAGTCGGGGCCGTTCGACGAAACGGTATCCCGGAACTTTTGCCAGGCCTGAACTTCATTGGCGGGCTTGCAGGAGAAACTGCAGAGACGTTTTGTTTGAACAAGGGCTTCTTGAATCGTATCCTTGCCTCAGGCCTTCTTGTGCGGCGAGTGAACATTCGCCAGCTTATGCCGTTTGAAGGCACGCGGGCATATGAGAACAACTGCCTTATGATGCATGATAAACTGTTCCATCAGTTCAAGGATGATGTCAGAAGTACGTTTGATGTACCGATGCTTGAACGGGTATTTCCTGTTGGTACTATCCTTTCAAATGTCCTAGTTGAGGTCACGGGTCCTGTATCATTCGGTCGTCAGATGGGCACATATCCGGTACTTGTTGGGATCCCGATGCAGCTTCCCGTCGGCACACTTCTGAACACTGCCGTTGTTTCCTATGGCGCACGAAGCCTCACAGCACTTCCTATCCCGATCAAAATAAATTCGTTATCAGCCTCTTCGCTCAAATGGATCCCCGGGATATCTAAAAAACTTTCACAGAAGGTTGTTGCAGGAATGCCGTATGCCGGGATCAATGATCTCAAAAAAGTGATCGCGTCCGAAGAGGTTGGTCCTCTTCTGCCGCTGATGGAATTTTAAAGTTCTTTTTCCAGAATAAGTCTTGAGATATCCGGATAAAAATACTTCTCTTCTTTATTTCTGATAACAAAACCATTTTTCTTATAGAACGATATCGCCGCGACGTTTGTATCGGCCACCGTGAGATGTACTTTTTCCACTCCGTGTTTTCGCATTTCAGCAAGAAGGGCGGATATAAGTTGAGTGCCGACCTCGATCCTCTGGAAGCTCTGTTTCACGCCGATTCGAATCAGCTTACCTGATTTTGAATCATCGAAATGTATCCCGCCGAGAATGTATCCAACGATCTCATGAGTTTCTGCATTTTCTGCAACAAAAAACAGACTCGGGAAAAGCTCCTCTATGTGGCGAAAAAGTACATACCCTCCCATGCCCTCGAAGAGAGGTGCATCCAGAAGGCACAGGGCGGGATAATCTGCTGAGGTATAGTTTCGGACCCGGAAATGTTCCATGATTTTGTAATATTTAGTTTTCAGATGTGTTGAATATATCTCTACACTGCTTCTCGAAAATAGGAACTTACTTATACGTGAAAGCAGATATGATTCAATACTATGAAGTGGCAGATATCAGAACTTTTTGGAATGAGCGTTTATTCCGACAAGGCAGTATTCCTCGGTAAGGTGGAGGATGTTGTCCTAGATGTGACCAATAAAAAAATCAGCGGCCTCGCTCTTTCAAATGTGAATAAAGATGTTATTGACACGAAAAATTATCAAGGTGTCATCATTCCCTATAGAATCGTCAAAGAAGTTGGCGATATCATCCTTGTCCGCCATATTCCGGGAGCCTTCAAGATCTCCGGCGAAGCATTATTTGGAGAATAATATTTTATTATGAAGGATCGCGAAATTTTTGCCGGTCTTTCAACAACCGTTCCTTTTGTTCTGCGGCTTGACGGCCGATCCTTCCATCGTTTTTCAAAAGACCGGTACAAAAAACCGTACGACAAGGTTTTTTCCGACGCCATGGTCAAAACCGCCCATGCTCTCATCACAGACAGCGGTCTTTCACCATCTTTTGCTTACACGTTTTCTGACGAGATCAGTATTTATGTACCGACCTCGGTCTTTGACTGCAGGGTGGAAAAACTCGTTTCAGTTTCAGCGGCATTCGCCTCCTCGGCATTCACTTTGTACGCCGGAGCTGAGGAACCACTGGCATTTGACTCGCGTGTCATTCCAATAGAGAAAGGTCTCTTCCCTGCATATCTGTCCTGGCGGCAGGCTGAGGCATGGCGAAATCACATGAACGGCTATGCGCAAAAACTCCTTTCGGACGAAGGTGTTTCTTCGACACATGCGCAAAAGCAGCTGGATGGCATGAATGCCACCGCTTTGCACGAGTTTGCATTCTCACGGGGGATAAATCTTGCCCTCACTCCTGCGTGGGAGAGGCGGGGTATCTGCATCTATCGGGAAACTGTGATGCGTGAAGGTTACAACCCAATAAAGGACGAAAAGGTATCAGTAGAACGGACCGTTTCGGTTGTGGATGAGGAGGTCCCTCTCTTCAAAACACCTGAAGGGATCGACTGGGTCCTATCAAAGATCAGCTGATATTTTATCCATCTCTTTTTAAAACACTCTTAATGTTCAGAGATATAACTATAGAAAAAAATAACAGTAAAAACATAGCGAGGGATGGATTTGAACCATCGATCTACGGGTTATGAGCCCGCCGGGATTTCCTGACTACCCCACCTCGCTCCAAAGAAGCTTCGCACATCATCTTCGTGTGCCTTATACTATACGCAAGTGCTACT
>DALTVZ010000066.1 GCA_029987315.1 Methanocorpusculum sp. | reverse complement strand
TCGGGCAAATCCTGTCGGCGCCCCAGCGCCTCCTGTGAGGAAAAATTTCTATAATTTAACCAAGATGACTCTATTTTATTTAAAATTCAATATATTTACAACTATGAGCCGCTGGGGCGGCGAAAGGATTTGCCCGAACGTTCCCGATGAAGGGACGAGCAATACAGCGTAGCTGGATTGCGAGAGTGAGGAAGAGCAAATCCGATTCTGGGAGCCCGAAGGGCGGGATTCGCGCCGATTCGCGGTTTTATTTTTTATACGTCTACACCGATCACGTACACCTAATCGAAATACATCGAAAAAAACACTTAAGCGAAATATAATCAATAAAAAAAAAAAGATCAGAATCCTCTCGCAATGAAGAAGTCTGCCATCTCCATAATGAGGGTCTTTGCCTCCGAGTCCGGGAGAACATGCATCCCGGCTTTGGAGTCAGCTATCAGTTTTTCTGCAATACCGTGGGCCTTGTCCAAAACTCCGCTCGTCTCTAGAAGATGGATCGCCTCGGCAATCTCCTCTTTTGAAAGTTTCGGCTTGTGGAATGCGGAGAGATCTACCCCTGCTTCCCGTGCGAGAATGGTAAGAATGGTCTGTTTGTTTTCCCGAAGGTCGGATGCCTGATCCTTACCGGATACCTCGGTGGGGGCGACAAGATCGATGATATCGTCCTGAATCTGGAAGGCGATACCTGTATTCAGACCAAGCGTGTAGAGAGCAGAGATCTGTTTCATATCTCCACCCGCAAGTGCCCCGCCTATTCCGGCGGCCGCTGCGTAAAGAACACCCGTCTTTTTCCGGACCATGGAAAGATACTCGTCCAAGGTCACATCGGATCGCGTCTCAAAGGACACATCCTCCTGCTGACCTTCGCAAAGTTCATGACAGGAGTGAGCAAGCATCTGAACAGCAATGACTTTGGAGTCGGAGGTGGCATTTTTCACACTGCAAAGATGTTCAAACGCATTCGCATACAAAACATCGCCTGCTAATATCGCGGTGGCCTCGTTCCATACAACATGGACCGTCGGTCTGCCGCGGCGAAGAGAGTCCCCGTCCATGATATCGTCATGAACGAGCGTGAAGGTGTGCGTCCATTCCAATGCAAGAGCTGCCTGAAAAATATCCTCTGATGCACCGTCTCTAACAGAATCTGCCGATAGAAGCACAAGAGCCGGGCGAAGGCGTTTTCCACCACCAAGAAGGAGATGGGACGCTGCTTTCTGCAGGGTCGTGTTGACCGCTTTACTATACTCATCCGCCTCCATATCGACTTTGGCGGCAACAATTTTCAGGTATTCATCAAGTTTCATAGTTGACCTCACTTAGGAAGAACCAGACGGTCTCCGTTCTGCATGATGTGGATCTCTTTGTTCAGTGCATATCCAAACTCGGATGCAAGCGTCACATAGCCCCCTTTCATATTGAACGGAGCGTGGGACGGGATGATATGCTCAGGGTTCAGCATGGCGACAAGATCATAATGCTCCTGATAATAGGCGTGACCGGTCACGTGGAGACCGTCGAAGATACGAGCACCCTGACGTATCAGAAGGCGGTCGACCTCAGCACGCTGGGCGTAATTGTTTGGATTCGGGATGATATTTGCCGAAAACATGACCTTATCTCCCTTCTCGATCTTAAGAGGGGTCTCATTCAATGCGATACGAGAGAGCATGGATCCGGGTTCACCCTGGTGACCGGTCGCTACCAGAAGGAACTTGTCCTTGCCTTCTTTGAGAACGCGGCGAAGCATCCGGTCGGTGGTCTTTCTGTTTCCATAGATGCTCGTTCCCTGCGGGAAGGCGACCTGCTTTAAGATCTCCGCAGTGCTGTTGTATCGTTCCATACTGCGTCCAAGAAGGACCGGGATACGGTCGATCTCACGGGCACATTCGGTGATGGTCTTGATCCTCGCGATCTGCGAAGCAAAGGTCGAGACGATGATGGCATTTTTATCATCCTCACACCGCATGATCGCATCACGGACCCGAAGACGGGCGACCTGTTCACTGGGAGAGTATCCACGGTCGTTCAGGTTCAGAGATTCGACGATCAGAACTTTGACGCCCTGTTTGCCGATCTCACGCAGGCGGGAAAGATCTGGGGGCTCGCCGATCACCGGGGTCATATCGAATTTGAAATCGTTTGCATATACGACAGCGCCGTCCGGGGTATGCAGAATTGCCATGATCGAATCGATTATACTGTGTTGAACACGAACGAACTCTAACGTAAGAGTCTGGGAGATGGTGTATTTCCCGCCTGCTTTCAGGGCAAAGGTCTTGTTCATCACCGAGAATTTGCGTTCTCCTTCGATCTGTTGTTTGATCAGCTCGTTTGTGTAGGGGGTCGAGATGATCGGGCAGTTATATCTGTGCGCAAGTTTCTGGATCGCACCGATGTGGTCCAGGTGACCGTGCGTACAAACGATCGCTTTAACGGTCCCTTCGACCGAGTTCATGACGGTGTCATCCGGAATTGCGCCCATCTGGATAAGATCCAGAGAGTGCATATTCTCCATATCCACATTGTTGTTGCCCGTGATCGGGTCCAGATATAGTCCGATGTCAAAAATGACGATCTCTTTGCCGACACGGACCGCGGTCATGTTTCTTCCGACCTCATTGTATCCGCCAACGGCTATAACTTCTATTTCTACCATAATATTTTCCTGATTTTTTTATGTCCGAATCATCTGCCTGACGTTGCCTAAGAGGTAATATCTCACCTTAGATAGGGTGGAGATATCGTTTGCCCCGCAAAGGAACATCGCTGCAGAGAGTTCCGTGTGAATAGTCTCTATTGCATATCCCAAGGCTTTCTCGCCGGAAAGCGCAGGGCCAAGAAGTGATAAAGCCATCCCTCCGAGCGTTGCGCCAAGGGCGATGCCTTTTGCAATATCAAGACCGGTCTTCAACCCGCCGGTAGCAATGACCGGTCCTTTACTCACCTTCGCTACCTCAAAAACGCTGACCGCGGTAGGTATTCCCCATGATATAAGAGAATTCCCTAATCCGACCAGAGTTTTATCACCGGCAGCATCCCGTTTATGTGCACGGGCACCCTCGATTTTCGCCCACGACGTACCGCCGTATCCGCCGGTATCGATCGCGGCGACACCGACATCGAAAAGCCGGGCGGCAACTTCTGACGAAATACCGCATCCGGTCTCTTTTACGATTATAGGAACATGTGATTCTTTACATGCACGTGAGATGGCGTCAAGGCATGAAGTCGCATTATGATCGCCTTCCGGCTGAACGGCTTCCTGAAGAAAATTCAGGTGGATACACAAAGCATCGGCGTCGATCATTTCGATCGCGGCATCGACCCAGTCCATACCATGGCTGACCAGCTGGACCGCACCAAGATTCCCGCAAAGGAACGCATGGGGTGCGGCGTCTCGAACGATGCTGAAACTCTCAGCAAGGTCAGGGTTTTCCAGGGCAGCACGCTGCGAACCAACTCCCATCGCAAGACCGTATTTTTCTGCTGCGGAGCCAAGAACACGGTTCACCTCAGCGGTGTCCGGGTGGCCGCCGGTCATCGCGGAGATGAAAAGCGGCGAGGACAGTTTTCTGCCAAGGAAGTTGACCGAGAAATCAATCGCATCAAGATCGCATTCTGGTAAGGCATTGTGTACTAAAATGATGTCCTCGAACCCTGCGCTGCCGGCGGTCACATCGGTTTCACTACATAGACGCAGATGATCCAGTTTTCTTGATGATGTAGGTGTGTGCAGGGTCATTTCTTTACCAGGGTCCCGCCGTAATTATTTCCAGAAAGAAAATCTGCCACACGGTCGGCGGCAAATATATGGGAGTCTACCCCTTCGTCGGCGAGGAGGAGGAGCTCATCGATCTTTCCACGCATCCCGCCGGTGATGTCAGTGCTCGAAGATCCACCGAGGTCGATCTTTCCAACACTTGCTCTGGTGATCTCGTGAACGATCTCACCGTTCGAGAGAACACCGCCAACATCGGTCGCGATGCCCACGCGTTTTGCGCCGAGCTTTACCGCGAGATAGGGAACTAGTTGGTCTCCTGATATGATACAGGCACCACGTTTGGTATCCATGACCACATCCCCGTGCAGGACCGGGACGATGCCAAGTGCGAGCATCTCCTTGATCTGCGAGATCCCCGCAGAGACGAGGCGTCCGTTTTCTGCAAGACAGCACCCGAAAGGATGAAGAGATACAGCCGGAACACCTGCTTCACGAAGCGAGGTCACCACAGAACGGTTGAGCCCCGAAACGGCAGCGTGCGTAACAAAAATACCCTCGGCGTTTTCTTTCGTCACACCGCCCGGGATATCATAGGCTTTTGCCTCAGGATGGCCACATGAACCTGCTCCATGCACGATGATGAGAGGGAATTTTCCGGCAAACGGTGCGATCTGATCCGCGAGAAGTCTGATCTTTGCTGAATCGACGACCCCATCCTCGGATTTTTTCGTGACGATGCTTCCGCCGAGTTTGATGATCACTAACTCATTCATCCTTTTCCCTCCGTACTCCTTCTGTATCGATGGAGGTGGTTATGGGTTTTGCATCACAGTCTTCGATCGCTCCGGCGACCCGATTGCGGGAACCCTTCGAACATAACGCCCAGATACATCCCCCTCCGCCGGCACCGGAAAGTTTTGCTCCGTAAGCCCCGGCATTTCGGGCAGCAAGAACAAGCTGAGACAAGGCCGGATGACCCACGCCAAGAGCATCGAGAAGAGCATGGTTTCGGTTCATCAGAACGCCAAGCTCTTTAGGGTTTTCGAGATTGTGCATGGCTTCCATCGTGATGCCTCCGATCGCCTCGATGATCCCATTTGCGATCACCGGCGAATTCTGTTTGAGTTCAGCAACTTTTCCCACCATCTCTCCGGTGTTGTGGGAGACGAGAGAGTTTCCGATCACGATCGAGAGATTCTGAGGAGGAAGAAGGCGGCGTTTTTCATTTCCGCGGATAAAGACCAGACCGCCAAATGTCGAAACATATGTGTCGGTCGCACTGGCACGACCTCCTTGTGTGATCTTTTCCACCTCGAATGCAAGATCCGCGACCTCTTCCCGGTCGTAACCAAGTTCAAACTCATCGTTGATGGCAAAAAGCGTCGCTACCGTAACGGCGGCCGATGAGCCAAGACCCGAGGCACTTGGCAGCTGGGATCTGACATACACACTGCCCTTCACATCGGCGATCCGAAAACATTCAGAGATGTAGGGGGAGTTTGGTTTCTGAAAGTACCTCGAATGCCGAACGGTGACCTGAACGCGGGGTTTTATCGCCATAGCAATGGCTGGTTTTCCGTAAACGACCGCATGTTCTCCAAAAAGAATGATTTTGCCGGGAGCGCTCCACGTTGCCATCTCAGATCAACTCCATTGCCGCATATCCTACGACCTCGCTCTGATCGCCGGTGACATCGCCCGATGTTTCATACAACAAAACACGGGCTTCTTTTGCGCCAAAGGAGGCACATATCTGTGCCATTGCGGCAATACAGCCGTATCCGCACATGGAGGGACGGAGTTTGGAAAGTGCTGAATAAAAGGCGGTGGTGTCAAGATCTTGTAGGGCCGCGAGAACGGTCAGATCTTTTTCTGTGGCGACCTTGGCCGGAACATAATGCGAACCGTCACCAGAAGCGATCACGATCGGACGGACCCCTGATCTCTTTGCAGCGGATAAAACTGCGTGTGCGACCTCGCTTGCACCTTTTGGTGACTGGTCGCCCATCAAGATCGGAACGATCTTGGCTTTTGGGAACCGATACCGAATGAAGGGCATTTGGACCTCGAGAGAGTTTTCCTCTACTGATATCAGATCGTTTCGGACAGGGATATGTTCACGAAGAGCTTCGACGAACGCCAGATCCGGGGAAATATTGCCAAGAGGGGTCTCCCAGATCATATCCGAGGTGGAGGTCTTGACCCCTGCGTGGCTTGGTCCAATCACAACGAAGGTGCCGGCAAAATCCGGAGATATTTTTGCATATCCGCATGCTGCCGTTTTTCCCGAATACACAAAGCCCGCGTGAGGTACGAGGATCCCGTAAGGATTAGAAACAGACGTCACCGTAGATGCAAAAAGGGAGAGCAGAAGTGCGCTGAGTTCATGCTCATTTTTTGGATAGAATCTACCCGAAAGTGTTGAGAACCTCACAGACTGTTCCGTAGTCTTGGGTTCTGCCGGTATTTTTGATATCATTTATATATAATGGGGAGATTTCCAGATTCCCCATCTTAACCGTTTTTGTCCGCCAGACCAGTGAAGCGTGGGGCGGGTTTATGTAAGGTATAATACTATTGGTAGGGAAAGGGTTTAATTGTTGGGGTGAAGGGAAAACGAACTGAGGGATCTGCCCGGTCTAAATGTTAATTTGTTGGAAAAAATATATTGGATCGACAGAGAATTTCTTCGTTCATGGACAGAATCAACCGTTGCTCTGTCATTGTGAATAAGTGATAAATTCGGATGTGCGAGGGTGAAACGGAGATCTCTAAAATGAAAGGTGTACTGAATAAGTGTAGACGCATGAGATAGTTAACCGCGAATCTCTGATATGGTGAGATGTTGGTTGGGAGTGTGTGAATTTATTAAAAAAGAAACGCGAATCTCCGCGAATTAACGCGAATCGCATTTTTCTTGCGTTCGGGTGCTCTGCTCCGGCTTATCGCCTACGCAGAATCGCACCCTCTCTTGAAAAATGCTGTCGGAAAAACCGGCGTGCCGGTTTTTCTTTTGTTTTATTGT
>DALTVZ010000008.1 GCA_029987315.1 Methanocorpusculum sp. | reverse complement strand
ATGATATATCTTACCCGCCTGGATACGAATCTGTGCGTTCTCGCTCAGTTAAACCTGAGGTTTCACCAGTTGAATATGGATCTTATAACGGAGAGGAGGTCCTCCCTAGTATCTACGCTCCTGTCATCCCCGAAGAGTATCTATCTGAACCTGAACCTTCTCCATCTTCTGAGCCTGAGGTTTCTGAAGACGAACCTGGATCTGACGATGGTGAGGATGACGTCTCTAATATTTCGGCTCCTCTTGTCCCCGAAGAGTATCTATCTGAACCTGATCTGGAACCTGAGGTTTCTTTCTCTTCAGATGATTCTCTATATTATAGTGGAGAGGACGACATCTCTGATATTCCTGCTCCTGTCATCCCCAAAGAAGAGCCTTCTTCCTCTGCCGAGCCAGTGATTTCTGTGGTTTCGTCTGCACCTGTTGATGAAGAGGACGATCTCTTTGATATCCATGCTCAAATCGTCTCAGATGAAGATAGATTTGGGCCGCCTGAGCCGAAACCTGAGCCGCTTTTTGAGGTGGATGCAGACAAAGAGCTTTCCTCTTTTGATCTGTATGCTGATGAACCGACACAAAAGACATCTTCTAAAAAAAAGCAGTTGTAGGTCATGAGAAATCCCTTAACGCCATCACCAGAACGGATCAGATCCCTTGAAAAGGAACTCTTTTCTGCACGGATCGATATTGACGTTAAGGGACTTGTTCGCTACTCGCGTATTTTTGGCATAATTGCCAGTGCTCTCGTTGTCTTTGCTCTTCTCCTCATTGATATCCTCTTCTTCCCTCTTGCCAATCTGTTCTTGGATTTTGAGTATGCTATCTTCACCTATCCACTGACAATTGGGATAGCCATTCTTGCTAACGTTGGCGTCTACTATGCAATTACTTCCTATCCAAAACTTGAGATCCGAAGCAGGAGCCGGTTTATTGATGCGTCCATGTACGAGATGGTGTCATTCATGTATGCCCTGCATCACTGCGGCGCAACTTTGTATGACTCTATCCATTCGATGGCGAAATATGCCGACTACTATGGAGATGCCGCAAAAGAGTTCCGACAGGTCGTCTCGGATATGGATTTCTGCGGATATGATCAGTTCACCGCTATCCAGCGGCTCTCTGATACCACTCCTTCCGACAAACTTAGATTTTTCCTATCAGAACTCTCCTCAACGTACCGATCCATCGGTAATGCAGAGCTGTTTCTGCATGGAAAACTCAGAGAGATGCAAGAAGAGGCCGTGATCTCCCAGAGAGGGTATCTCGCTTCCCTTGGGGCGATCGCCGAGATGTATATCACGCTCTTCGTCGCCGGCCCCCTGTTCGTTGTGATCGTTATTATGACGATCGGCCTTATTTCCGGCTCGGATCCGATTATCCTTGCAATGATCGTTTATCTGATGCTGCCGATCGGAACATTGATTTTTATCGTTCTGCTCGATACGCTTGGCCAGACCTATATCATCAAACGGATCCAGATGCCCAAATCAAATGCTCAGCTGTATCCCAATCTCACCATTGCACAGCCGGAGGAGGACGAGGCCCCGCTTTACGAACGGCTCAGAAGATATGATAAAAGCCGCAAGTTCCGTGAATTTATCCATAATCCACGAGCCGCTGTCCAAGATAAACCTGAACTGATTTTTATATTCAGCATACCATTATCTCTGATCATCGGGCTCATCCTCTATCCTTTGCTGGTCAAGGTACCCTTCAGCCCATATATGATCTTTGAATGGGGTATGGCGGTCGATGATGTGATCGTCATAGCGATTTTGGTTGCTCTCGTGCCGTATGCGATCAGTTATCACTTCTTTGTCCGTCGCATAGACAGGGTCGAGGGAGCATTGCCGGACTTCTGCCGTCAATTGAGTTCTCTGGTAAAATACAATATGACTCTCACGCATGCCATTGAACTCACAGCTCATGAGGGAAAAAGCTACATCCAGGAGGATATCCGTGTGCTCTCACGCGATCTTTTGTGGGGAGAAAAGCTGTCATCCGCTCTCAAGCGGTTTGCAGACCGGATGAAAAACCTCTCGGTTGACCGGTTGGTCATTCTTCTCTCTCAGACAGAGCACTTCACAAACAATCTTTCGCTCACCATCGATCTGCAGTATCATGAAGCAAAGAACAGAGAATCGCTGAAGAGTGAACGAAAAAGCGATATGGGCGTGTATGTCGTGATCATTTTCATGTCATTTGCTGTTTTCGTGTTTGTTCAGCTTATAATGTCGGAGATGTTCCTGACCATCATGATAGAAAATGCCGAGTCCCTTTCGTACTTAGGTTCCAACTCAGGGGGCGGATTCCCTGCGCAGATCTATCAGATGATCATCTATCACTCGATCCTCATCCACGGATTTTGTTCTGGCCTCGTCGCCGGCATGATGGGATCAGGATCGTTAAAAGGCGGTATCAAGTTCTCGTGCATCATGTTATTCGCGGGTTATCTTTCTTTTACTCTGATCGCGGGCATGTAGAGACTTTACGTCTCAGTAATAACTATTATCTTAGTATAAAACAACCTAGTAGGGTGCTAAAGTGTAGCATGACACATGATGTCACGCTTCATCTGCAAAGGACTTAAACCTTATGTTCTGGAATAAAAATATGGAAACCCTGTCCGGTCCGGCTCTTGAAGAGCTCCAGCTCAAACGTCTGAAGGAAACGGTCAAACGGACACAGAATATCGGTTTCTACAATACTCTGTTCAAGGAAGCCGGGATCGGCCCGTCAGATATCAGATCCCTTGATGATCTAACAAAGATCCCGTTCACGAAGAAGGCTGATCTTCGAAGCGGTTACCCGTTCGGATTTTTAGCGGTCTCGATGGATCAGGTCAACCGTATCCATACGACATCTGGAACGACCGGAAAACCGACGGTCGTTGCCTATACGAAAAATGATCTTGCTATGTGGTCGGAGCTTATGGCCCGAAACCTGACGATGGTTGGGCTGAAAGCAGGTGATATTTTCCAGAATGCATCGAACTACTCTCTTTTTACCGGAGGTCTTGGCATCCATATGGGTGCAGAGAAGATTGGCTGTGCTGTTGTTCCATCAGGCGTCGGCAATACCAAACGACAGATCGAGATGATCCAGGACTTCAAAGTGCGTGCTCTTCACTGTACGCCAAGTTATGCGATGCATCTGACTGAGGTGGCCGAGGAGATGCATGCAGATCTGGCTTCTCTTGAGATCGGCTGTTTTGGTGCTGAAGCATGGTCTGAAAACATGCGCCGCGATCTTGAGACCCGTTTAGGCATCAAGGCTTATGACAGTTACGGGATGAGTGAACTTTTCGGCCCGGGTGTTGCCTTTGAGTGCCCGGAACAAAACGGTCTGCATATCTGGCATGACTGCTATATCGTCGAGATCATCGATCCAAAGACCGGCGAGGTGCTGGGTCCGGGTGAGAAGGGAGAGATGGTCGTGACACCGATCATGAAGGAGGCGATGCCTCTTCTGCGGTACCGAACCGGCGATATCACTATGCTCATGGAGGATGAGTGCCCGTGCGGCCGCGGTCAGAAGATCGCACGGCTTCTTGGACGAAGCGACGATATGCTCACGGTCCGCGGGATCAATGTGTTCCCAAGCCAGATCGAGCATGTGCTGAAAAACATCCCTGAGGTGGGTGATCAGTTCATGGTCTATATCGACCGGGTCAACCATCTTGATGAGATGATGATCGAGGTGGAGATGAATAAAAATATCTTCTCCGGCGAGCTGCAGGATCTCTCGAGAATGCAGACAAAGATCATGAAGGCTCTGCAGGAAACACTCACACTGCGAGCCCGGGTGGAGCTTGTGGAGCCAGGTTCCCTCCCACGCTTTGAAGGCAAAGCAAAGAGGGTCATTGACCGGAGGGTCATTTAAGATGGCATATTATAATGAAAAGATCGAGACGATGCCAAAGGATGAGCTTTCTAAGCTCCAGTATCAGGAACTAAAAAAACTGGCAACCCGTCTGTACGATACATCGCCATTTTATCATAAAAAAATGGTCGAGACCGGTGTGAAACCAGCCGACATATCCTCAATTTCTGATATCACGAAGCTGCCGTTCATGAAAAAAACGGATCTTCGTGACAACTATCCGGACGGGCTCGTCTGTGTTCCGCACGATGATCTTGTCAGGTATCATGTTTCGTCAGGAACGACCGGAAAACCGACGGTCGTTGCTTATACGCAAAACGATATCGATCTCTGGAGCGAGTGTGTTGCCCGCTCGCTTGTTTCATGCGGAGTTGGAAAAAAAGATGTTCTCCAGGTCTGTTATGGATATGGGCTGTTTACCGGCGGTCTCGGTCTGCATTACGGCGGAGAGAAGGTAGGCGCGACGGTCATTCCTGCGTCGACCGGAAACACCGAGCGTCAGATCGAGCTTATCCAGGATCTGAAGACAACGGTGGTTGCCTGCACTCCTTCGTATTTCATCCATCTGATCGACGTCGCGAAAAAAATGGGTGTGGATCTCAATAAGGACACGTTTCTTCGGACCGCAGTTCTTGGTGCCGAGCCGTGGACGGATGCGATGCGCCGCTATATCTATGCAGAGTCCGGAGTCGTCGCACACAACATCTTTGGGACCTCTGAGATATCCGGCCCGATGTTCACTGACTGCAGTGAGCTGAACGGTATGCACATTTGCGGGGACATCGCCTATACCGAGATCATCGATCCAGATACCGGAGAACAGCTGCCTGATGGGGAGAAAGGCGAGTTGACGATCACCGTTCTGAAAAAGGAGGCGATCCCCATGGTCAGGTATCGGATAGGGGACATCACGTCTATCCTTGAAGGAGATTGTGCCTGCGGCAGGACCTCACCGCGTATCGATCGTCTGCAGGGCAGGGTCGATGACATGCTGATCATCCGCGGGATCAATGTGTTCCCCTCGGCTATCGAGCATGCTCTCCTGAGACACTCGTATCTGACGAGCCATTTCATGATCGAGGTCTTTCGAACAGGACCTCTTGACGATATGCTCGTAAGGGTAGAATTAAAGCCTGATGCAATGACAGATAGTATTACTGGTCTTATGGAGATGCAGATGCATACGGAGCGTGCTCTTCGGGATGCACTGAACGTCTCTGCCAAGATCGAGCTCTGTCCGCCGAACTCCCTCCCGCGTTTTGAGGGTAAAGCAAGACGTGTGATAGATCATCGGGTGATTTAAATGACGGAAAAATACATCATCAAACAATTGTCGATATTTTCAGAAAATAAGGCTGGAAAACTTGCAGCGATCGCGAAGATTTTTCTTGATACGGGCGTTTCCATCCAGGCATTCAACATAGCAGAAGCAAACAACTTCGGGGTCGTCCGGGCCATCGTGAACAAACCTGAGGTCGCGTTCAATGAGTTTGCCAGGCAAAATTATGCTCTGCAGTACACGGATGTTCTTGCGATCAAGATGAAGGACGTCCCAGGCGGCCTGTATGAGGTGGCAAATCTTCTCGGCGGTCTTTCGATCAACATCGAGTATGCGTATGCATTCCGTTCAGGAGATCACGGCGCATTGATCGTAAAGGTGACCAATCCTCGTGAAGCGGCAAAAAAGATCGTGGAAGCAGGTATCGAACTGCTTCCGGCAAAGGATTATAACTTTTAATATCTGATTTTTTTCTTTTTTAGGACTTACGCGGTGTTGGTGTGGATCCAATTTTGGAGGGAGGTGACTGGGTGTGGGTGGATGAAAAATGCGATTCGCGATTATTCGCGGTTCTTTTTTTCATGCACTCACACTCAACCTTACACGAACTCGAACTACATCCCGAAAACACGTCAGGATTATCGTCTTCTATTCGCCTTTTTTGACAGCGTCGCGGTTTTTCCGATAAGACTTCTCTTTTGGATCGAGCTTCATGGCCTGTTCAAAAGCTAAGACAGCTAACTCCTTTTGGCCGAGATATGCATGGGCGGCGCCTTTGAGGCTCCAGCTTTCGGCATCCTTCGGGATCTGAAGAAGAACTTTCTCGATCAAGATGCGGCCTTCTTCATATTTTCCGTTTCGAAGCTGGAGATTTGCGAGCATTTTGAGCAGACGGGCATCGTCAGGATTTTGTGAAAGACCCAGATCCAAGGTTTCTTTGGCTTTGTCTGTGTCTCCAAGTTCTGATTCGGCATGGGCTTTGTGCAGATAGGCAAGCGAACACCGTGGATCGATCGCGAGTGCCTGTTCTGCTGTCTGCAGGGATCCGGCCGCGTCTTTGGCAAAAAGGAGGTATGCTGATTTGTTTGCAAGAAGGGTCGGGGAATAGGGAGAGATCTCGAGAGCGTTCGATATCGCTATGACCGCCTCAAGATATCTTCCAGATCCGGCAAGAAGTCTCGCACGTTCTGCGGGGAATCGGTGATCTCCGGGAAACAGTTTTTCTGCGGCGCTGTGTGTTGCAAGCGACTCTTTTGTATCTCCGTTCTTTTCCAAGAGAAGAGCAAGATTATACCATACATCGGCGACGCCCGGGCGGAGTTTGATCGATTCCTGGTAGCAGAAGACGGCTCCTTTTTCATCGCCGGCGTTCAGCCGCAGGACCGCCTCTTTGTACCAGAGAACAGGGTCAGCTGGGTTTCCCACCTGAGGTTTTCTGCTCATTTCTTTTCCCACCTAAGGAGTTGAGAGAGGCTCCCAAGCGTCCCCCCTCTTCGTATCTCTTCGCGGATCCTGACCTCGGTCTTCTGGACCTCGACCGCACGCCGGGCGACTTCATATGCCCGTTCTCGCGGGATGACAACGACGCCTGACTGGTCGCCGATCACCCAGTCGCCCGGCCTTACGATCTGACCGCAACAGGAAATATCGACGTTGATCTCACCAAATCCCTTGGGTTCGCCTGCATTTGGCTGAATGGCGGTTGCATAGACCGGAATGTTAAGGGCCGTGATATCGTCCCAGTCGCGGACTGATCCGTCGATGATGATGCCCGCGATTTTTTTGTTCTCGGCCGAACGCGTGGCAAGCTCGCCCCATGGGGCTATGTCGGTCCTTTTGTCATTGCTGATGACCAGCACATCTCCCGGGCGGCAGACGTCGATCGCCTGGACAGGTTTTGACCAGTCCCCACCGAACGTTTGCACTGTGACCGCTTTTCCAATCATTTTCTTTGGAACATGCTGGATCATAAGTCCGCTCATGGCTCCTTTACGGTACAGGGCGTCGGTGACGTTTGGGGCAGAGACCTGTTCGAGAAGTTCACGTATCGTATCATCCAGACTGATTTTTGCGCTTGCCCCTTCTGTTGGCTTATCGATCGCGGCTCGGATCTTTTTGGTGGCGGCGGTGACATCTGCTGCTTTGATGATCGACCCTCCGATGATGATGATATCTGCTCCCCGTGCGGCCGCCCGCGATGCGGTTTCTGCATCAAGTCCTCCGGCAACTGCTATTTGGATCGGCAGGTCCCCAAGTTTATCCAAGATATCCAGTGGGTCTTTTCCTACCATCTGCTGATCGATACCGACGTGAGCATTGATGATCTGAACGCCAAGATCGACAAGTTCTCTCGTTCGCGTGACCACGTCCAAGACATTCATCATGTCTGCCATGATCTGTACTCCATAAAGAGCAGCTCCTCGTAATGCGTCGGTGATCACCGCATCATCGGTATTTCCGAGAACGCAAACGATATTTGCCCCGGCCTTTGCCGCCATCTCGACCTCCAGACCACCGGTGTCGGAGGTTTTCAGGTCGGCGACGAGCGTGGTCGTTGGAAACTGTGCACGAAGTGAACGAACGGCCTGCATCCCCTCACTTTTAACAAGAGGGGTGCCTATTTCTATCCAATCTGCACCACCGTCCAGTGCCTCTTCTGCTATTTTTAGTGCCCGTGTAAGCTCGGTTACGTCTAGGGCCACCTGGAGGATAGGGCTTTGCATGGTGAATAGTTTGGAAGGAAAAGGGGATAAGGTTGATGGCTGAAAAAATTTGTATGGTCAGCCGTCAGATAAGATGCAGCAGTCGTTTTTCCAAGGAAAGGAGAATGATCCCACCGACAAAAAGCCCCGCACATGCAAGGAACTTTAAAAATATCCTATTATAGTCCAAATCTATCGGAAGTCCAAGACCAAAACCTATCAGGAGAAGAAGCGACATGATCACTGCTCCGACACCGCAGGTCCGGATGATCAGTTTTTTCGTTTTTTTGGAAAAATGTACCGGATGATCCAGGAGCAGCAGTATCAGTATGAGGGAAATTATGGCGTATATCCACTCTGATACCGACAGAAGCTCACGGAGATACAGGATCTGAAAGAAGTCTGACATCGCCCCGTTGAGAAGCATATTCCAGATGATATATCTAGCTAGCAGGATCGCTCCTATCACTATCAGGCTCCATTTTATCAGTGCCCCGCCTCTACGAGATTTACTCAGATCAAAATACAGTATGAAGATCACCGCTGCTCCCGTGATTGCTGCAAGAATCCATAGATCCAGATACAGACTCGACAGATCTCCATCCAGTATCAGTGTGTAGATGTCATCAAAAGGCGGCAAAGTCCCGTAAAATGGCCAGAACCAGCTTACCGGAGCATTCCACATGCTGTCACCCAGTTGATGGAAAAAAACACCGATCCCTATGCAAAAAAGAAGTATTTTTTGTCTGTTTTTATATAACACTATCATCCCGACCATGATCAGGATCGCCGCAAAGAGCAGCGTGTGGGTGTAGGCCCGTCCAGGATTATGCATGCCGATAAGTAGCATGATCTGACTGAGCGGTTTGTCAAGAAGATCTGGGAGGACCTCGCCGATCCCGCAGTAGAGAATTGCCCATTTGTTCGAGAACAGCACTGCTAAGATAGCTCCTATCATCAGACCGAGAAAAAGATGATGAAAGATCAGCATATACTCTGTAAACTATTCTGTGTTTTCTTCAAATCATTTTCCGTGTGTGGGTATTTCCACAGACCGCTTATATATCTCATCAAAGACCAGTTTTTTCAAGCAGCATCTTTTCTGACACTATGTCTTGATTGAATGATCATTATTTCAAAATTTGCAATACCCGGATTTTTGTATCCACAACTAACCTTATGTGTATCAGGTAAATTAGTCTTTCTCTTAAATCAGTGCAGTTTATTGAATCAGTTCAAACGATATACCGATTCGTTGGACAAAACATAATTAGATCGATAAAAAAACACCTTCATTTAGGAAGAGAATCAGATATCGCTCCGTCATAGTGGAAAAATATGAAACAAATGTTGATGCATGAGGGAAATCTGTTGACAGAGGAAAAAGAGAGATGAGTTTATCCAGAATAGGGCAGACTCCGATCAGCCGTCAGATAAGATGCAGTAACCGTTCTTCCAGGGAAAGGAGAATGATCCCGCCGGCAAAAAGCCCAGCGCATGCAAGCACCTTTTCAAACGTCTCATCATAGATAATATCTATCGGAAATCCAAGACCAAAACCTATCAGGAGAAGAAGTGACATGATCAATGCTCCGGTACCGCAGGCCAGGATGGTTAGTCTTTTCATTTTTTTGGAAAAGTGTAATGGATAATCCAGGAGCAACAGTATCAGTATGAGGGAAATTATGCCGTATGTCCACTCTGATATCGACAGAAGTTCTTCGAAATACATGGTCCCAAAGAAGTCTGCCCACGGTCCGGTGAGGAGCATATCCCAGATGAGATATTTGGCTAGCAGGATCGCTCCTATCACTATCAGGATCTTTTTTATCTGTGACGCGCCTCTCCGAGATTGATCCAGATCACGAGAGAATATGAAGATCACCACCGCTCCCGCGATAACTGCAAGGATCCAAGAAGCCATATACAGATACGAAAGGCCTCCATCTTCTATCGGGAGGTAGATGTAGTCAAAATGCGGAAAAGATCCGAAAAACGGCCAGAACCAGTTTATCGGAGTAGTCCACATTATATCACTCAGTTGGTGAACAAAAACAGCTGTTCCTATGCAAAGAAGGAGTATCATTTTTCTGTTCTTATACCATATCACCGCCCCAAGTATGATCAAGACCGCCGCAAAGAGCAGCGTATGGGCGTAGATCCTGCCAAAATTTAATGTGTCGGCAAGCAGGATCTGCCCGAGCGGTTTGTCGATAATATCCGGAATGACCCCGCCGATCCCGCCATAGATCATTGCCCATTTGTTCGAGAACAGCACTGCTAAGATAGCTCCTATCATTAGACCGATAAAAAGATGATGAAAGATCAGCATATACCCTGTAAACTATTCTGTATTTTTTTCAACTCAATTTTTTCTGGATATTTCCACAGATAACTGGTATTTTTCATCAAAAATCAGTTTTCCAAGTGACATCTTTTCTGACAATATGTCTTGACTGCACGGTCATTATTCCAAAATTTGCAATATCCAAATCTCTTGTATTCACAACTAATCTTATGCGTATCAGGTAAATTAGTCTATCTCTCAATAAGTGTAGCTTATTGAATCTGCTCAATCGATATGCCGATCCATTGGAAAAACACTACTAGATCGATAAAAAAATGCCTTCATTTAGAAAGAGAATCAGCCGTTGCTCTGTCATAGTGAAAAATGTATGGATCGATGTTGATGCATAAGGAAAATCAGTTGACAGAGGAAAAAGAGAGATGAGTTTATCCAGAATAGGTCAGACCCCGATCATCCGTCAGATAAGATGCAGTAACCGTTTTTCCATGAAAAGAAGAACGGCCCCGCCGACAAAGAACCCTGCACACGCAAGGATCTTCCAGCCCATCTCGTCATAGACAAAATCTACGGGAGATCCAAGACCAATACCTATCAGGAGAAGGAACGACATGATCACCGCTCCGAAACCGCAGATTTTTATCGCCAGTTTTTTAATTTTTTTGGGGAGCTTGACGGGATACCCTATGATCACCAATATCAGTATGATGGAAATCATGCCGTAGATCCACTCTGATATCGACAGAAGTTCATGGAGATACATGGTCCCAAAGTAGTCTGCCCACGGCCCGGTGAGAAACAGATCCCAGATGAGATATTTTACCATCAGGATCGTCCCTGTTCCAATCAAGATCATTCCGACTGCGGTCAGGACACGTTTTACCTTTGCCCCGCTCGTCAGAGAATGACCCAGATGACGATATAGTATGGAGATTGCCGCTGCTCCCGCGATCACTGCGAGGATCCATGAAGCTAGATACAGATACGGCAGATATCCCTCGGGTATTGGGGGATAGATATCGGTTGAAGGCGGGAACGGTCCAAGAAACGGCCAGAACCAGTTTATCGGAGCAGTCCACATGGTATCACTGAATTGATGGAGAAGAACACCGATCCCTAGGCAGAATAGAAGTATCCTCTGCCTGTATTTGTACCATATTACCGCCCCAAGTATGATCAGGACCGCCGCAAAGAGCAGCGTATGGGCGTAGATCCTTCCAAAGTTTAATGTGTCGGCAAGCAGGATCTGCCCGAGCGGTTTGTCGATAATATCCGGAATGACCCCGCCGATCCCGCCGTAGATCATTGCCCATTTGTTCGAGAACAGCACTGCTAAGATAGCTCCTATCATTAGACCGATAAAAAGATGATGAAAGATCAGCATATATTTGGTAAACGACCCGGTAGTTTATTCCTCAAAAATAGGTATGTGGATCTCTTTATAGATCACTGATATTTTTCATCAAAGACCACTGTTTGCTGCGGCTTTTTTTCAGCGATAGCGATCCCGCCGACATCCGGCACTCCGGCCGCAACGATCGAGACAAGTTTGAACTCTTTTGGAACATTGACGAGTTTACGAACATCCTCTGCATACTCCTTTTTGTCACCGGCTATCCAGCATCCGCCGTATCCATAGGAGTGGAGAGCAAGGAGCAGGTTTTGGGTCGCTGCCGAGCAGTCTTCGATCACATATTTCCAGTCGGCTTTCCCAAAGACAAGAAATCCAACTGCCGCTCCTTCAATGAATTTTCCGTTTGGAGCGAGCTCAGCGATCTTTGCAAGTGTCTCTTTGTTTTTTACGACAACAAAGATCCACGGCTGGGCATTTGCTGCGGTCGGCGCCTTCGTCGCACATTCGAGCGATTTTCTGATGAACTCCGGTGCTATCTCCGCGTCTTTGAATTTTCTGACACTGTGTCTTGATTGGATGATCATTATACCGAAATTTGCAATACCTGTATTTCTTGTATTCATAATTAACCTTATGTGTGTCAGGTAAAATAGCCTTTCTCTCTAGTAGTGCAATTTATTACGTTCCACCCGGTACTATACTGTATGTGTTCCGATAAACCGGATTTTATTCGCATGTGGGATGAGCAGATCGCCCGTGCATTTCGGCAGAAACACAACGCCGGTGAGAATAATGAAAGTTTCTGGGACAATCCGGTGAATGTGGACAGATATGTCCGAAGACTCCAAAACGACGACCGAGGAAGGGTGAAAAAACAGCTCGATTCTATGCCTATTCCTCCAGGGTCGTCGGTTCTTGATATAGGCGCAGGCCCGGGCACACTTTCTGTCCCGCTTGCTCTATTGGGGTGCTCAGTAACGGTTGTCGAACCTTCATCACCCATGATCCAGGGTATAGAAACATACCGTGCCCTCAGCAATGCGCCTCCTATCCATATCATACAAAAAACCTGGGAGCAGGTGACGCCCGAAGAGATCGGGAAGCATGATGTGGTGATCGCATCTCTTTCCCTCATGATGGAAAATATCCGGGACTGTATTTTGAAGATGGATGCCTGTGCCCGCTCATCGGTCCATCTCTTCTGGTTTCTTCTCCCTCCCTCTCTTTCACGGGGTAATAATGCACTCTGGCCGCTTTTGCATGGCGAGCCGTATTATTATGAACCGACCGCCGACATTCTCTGGAATGTTTTGTTCCAGCTTGGCATCTATGCAAACCTCACGGTAGAAACCCGGACCGTTGGCCAGGCATATACCTCGATAGATCAAATGCGCGAGGATTATTACACGCGGATTTTAGCAAAGACCGATGAGCAAAAAAAAGTTGTGGATCAGTATCTGGATGAACGTGCTCTCAAAACAGACAATGGCTATGTTATTCCTGGGATCTCCAAGACCGCTCACATCTGGTGGGAAAAATAGAATATTGATGAGCGGATGATCAGATCCATCCGGTCAAAAATGCCCAGAGGTTAGTGAATCCTGTCGTCAGGATCCCTGTCATCATCTCAAGGTCCACTCCAAGCAGTGGTGTCAGGAAGATGAAGAAGGCAAAGGTCGCGATCGTACTGCCGATATT
>DALTVZ010000065.1 GCA_029987315.1 Methanocorpusculum sp. | reverse complement strand
TCTGTACAACAACTACTCGTATGTTGACATCCCCTTAGAGCATGCAAATCTTGTTGGTGAAGTCATGGGTTCCAAGACCATCCGTGGTCAGGAACTTGAGATCTGCATTGCAGCAGAGCGCACACCCGAAGAGGAAGAACAAGAGCGTGACCAGAACAAAAGCGGAGATCGTCGCGGCGTTTCATCCGGCGGAGACCGACGCGGTGGATCCTCCTACTCAGGTGGAGATCGACGCGGTGGTTCATCTGGTGGATACCGAAGCGGTGGATCTTCTGGAAGCCGTAGCGGAAGCAGCAATTATCGCAGCGGTGACCGAAGCTCCTCAGGCAGCGGAGAACGCCGCAGCTATGGCAGCTCAGGCAGTTCCGGCAGCGGTGACAGAAGAAGTTTCAGCCGCGGAAGCAGCGGACCATCAGCCCCAAGAAGGGACTCTGGTCACGGCTTCTACGGAAGAGATTAATTCTCTTTTTTTTTTGATTCGATAGTTCGTATTTTTTCATTCGTGCAAGGATACATTCATTATTTCCGGGCGCCCACCTATAAAGAGTTTTCAAGGGAAACTCCTGAAGAAACTTGTCGGTCTCATACATGAAGCCGGCAGCCTGCGGGAAGGACAAGAATACTGTTTGGACTCACCTCCCTGAGTCTTGTCCAGAGTGCAGTGAACCTCAAAAAGGTGAAAACAAAATGGATTTCAACTTATCTTTAAGAAGAGCAATGAAAACTGGCGAGGTAATCCTTGGTCAGAACTCTGTTGAGAAAATCATTGCTGAAAACAAAGCAGAACTCGTGATCATCGCAAAAAATGCTCCGGCAAAAGTTCGCGCATTTCTTGCAGAAAACGAAAACGTCTCTCTTTATGAATTCAAGGGAAGCTCCCGTCAGCTCGGTAAAGAATGCGGTAGAGACCACATGGTCAGCGTCCTTGCGATCGTCAATGCGGGCGAATCCGATATCCTCTCCCTTAAGAGTGAATAATTATGAGTGAGATTGTCATTTCCGAAGACGCCATGCGTATGATTGCCCAGTTCGAGGATCTCACCGGTGCAGGCGCAAGAGATTGTGTTGTCGACGACAAATTCGGCCGCATTCTCTTTGTTATCAATCCAGGAGAGATGGGACTTGCGATCGGAAAGAAGGGTGCCAGCATCAAGAAGGCATCTGACGCTTTCGGTAAGAAGGTCGAGGTAGTAGAATATAACCCGGATAAAGTTCAGTTTATCAGAAACTGTTTCCTTCCTGTCCAGGTTCAAACCGTCGCCTTCGAAGAGGATGAAGAGGAAAATACCGAAGTTGCCTACATCGAGGTTGCCGAATCCGACCGCGGCCTTGCAATCGGCAAAGAGGGTAGAAACATCATCAAAGCAAAGAAACTCGCTTTCCGCCTGTTTGATATCGCCAATGTCGAGCTCAAACAGGAAGAGGAAGAAGAGTTAGAAGAAGACGAGTTATAACTCTGTCTCTTTTTTTAGTTCAGTTTTATCTCGTGAATCAACTCAAAAAATCGTAAAAATTTGTTACGTATCAGGGTGTTTTTCCTGATATGCGGCTTCGGGACCCATGGCAAGAAGTTCTTCCAGTGTATTGACATTTCTAAAACTTTCGAGCATTGGATCTAATGTTCGAAATGTTTCTGGAGAAACGCGTTTTGTGTTCAGTGTATTGATCATGTAGCGTAGCGAAAGTGACTCGTTTTTTGCAATATATTTTCTAAGCGCAGATACTCGATAGACTGCATGCAGCGGTTCAAGATCGGTGTTTTCCCATTCAGGAATGATAGCATCATACTCCCCGATGTTTTCAAATAGATATTGTACGATCGGTTTGTGGATGGTAGGCATGTCGCAGGCCGAAATAAATACCAAATCTCCCTGGATCTCGTCCAGACCTGATGAGATCCCTCCGATCGGTCCTAGTCCAGTTTTTTTATCCCATGTACATCTGACGATCGCGGGCAGTCCTGCAAAATGTTCGGTTTGCTTTTCATTCTTTGCAACGATGACGATCTCATCAACGAGCATCTCGAAAGTTGTGACCAGTCGGGAGATGAAGGAGCATCCTCGATAGGAAAAGAAATACTTTTCGCGTCCGTTTACCCTCCTTGCCTCGCCTCCTGCAAGGATCATCGCCGAACGTTTTATCTGCATGTTAGTTCCTCCTTAAAATGCGTGAGATTGACGATCGTTTCATTCACTGGGGTGGGTATGCTGTGTTTTTTTCCCAGTGTTACGATCGCTCCGTTGATGTGATCCACTTCGGTTTTTTTGCCTGCCTCAATGTCCTGATACATTGAGGAGAAATGCGCCGCTGTTTGAGGGATCTTATTGTTTTTCAAAAACTCAAGATATTCGTCTGCAGTTTTCTGTACCAGTATGATATTTTCTGCCTGTGCTACCGTAAATGCTTCGTGAACGATGTGGGTGATGATCTGCCAGACTGATTCTTTGAGAAGTTCGCCGTATGGGCATTCCATGATTGCGCTGAGTGGGTTGAGCGAACAGCTGTAGAGTGCCTTTGACCATATGGCACCTCTGATATTATCGGTCGAACTTGCTCGCATCCCTGCTTTGGTAAACAACTCTGCGAGCAGGTCTGCTTTGTTCTCCTTGCCGCTTGGGAATTTGCCAAAGGCCGTTTCTCCGCCATCGACGGATACAAACACTGCATTGTCGGCTTTCCATTCAAACCCGGTAATGATCATTGCTCCAAGTACATGGTCCGTGTACTCGGCGATGATCTCTTCATTTCCTATCCCGTTTTGGAGACTTACTATCCAAGCTTCGCCAAAAAGATAATCATACTGCTCGCAGATCTCCCGCGTCACGGAAGCTTTGGTGGAAATAATGATATAATCCCATATGCCCTTTGGAGGATTTGTGCCGCAGGGAAATCGAAAAGTTTCAGTACCCCATATGCCTGTCAGGTAAAATCCGTTTTTTTCTATAGATGTACTGCATCTTTCTCGACATACAGCAAAAACCTCCGCATGTTTCGATAATTTTGCGGCGATCGAGAGTCCCACAGCTCCGGCGCCAAGTATCAATATCCTCATTTGTTCTAATTATGTTGTCTCTAAGCCACATTAAAAGAAAGGTTTTCTGGTGGCGCCGGGAAGTATTTCCTTAAGGAGGCAAAACTCGTGGGTATTTGTGATTAATTATACAATATTGTGTTAATGTATATTATAAGCGACCACTTATAATATATATTTATACTTTACGTTGCGATTAATTGATATATCAGATAAGTCAACATAGGTATATGCAGAAAAAGCTGATTCTGATTTTTGTGGCACTCGTCATGTGTGTCATGGTGGTTTTTACCGCAGGATGCACAGATCCCGTAAGTGAGGATGCTACAGTGGATATCCTCTATACTGGGGCAGGAACGATGCCTGGACTTCTCGCTACCGGTCAGATCGACGGGTTCATCAACTGGCAGCCTTTTGTTGCCGTAGCATTAGAAGGTGACATTGGAAAAGTGATTTCATACAGTCAGGATCTCCCTCCGAAAGGAATGTGGGCAAATCACACTTGCTGTGTGTTCGGTGCCAATTCCAAAGCTCTGGAAAATCCTGATGTCGCAGCAAGCCTTTCGGCCCTGATGATCCTTGGAAACAAATACATCAATGATAATCCAGATAACGCAGCGGTTTTAACTGCCGACTGGCTTTTCTCCAGTCAGAACATGACCTATGGAAGTGTCACTGTCAGTTCGATCGATGTGATGAAGACCTCTATCCCAACGATTAAGTTCTCCAGCGAAGTTACCGAGTCATGGAAGGATAGCAATGAAGCGTTCCTCTTGTCCCAGCGTGAACTTGGTCTCGTTACCGCAAAACTCGCCTCGACATCTAAGGAAGAGTCTGCAGCCCTCCTTTACGACTTCGGCCCGTATAATTCGGCCAAAGCACAGATCGAGAGTGGGAAATTCATCACGCCAAAGGCGGCCTCGACCATCTCGATTGGGTATCTGCCCAGCGATCATGATGCACCTCTGTTCATTCTCCTGAAGGACTGGGAGTACTTCAAGAATACGTATAACTGTTATCTGAAACCTGTTGCTGGAAAGACCGGCAAGGTCACTGATGCTGAACTCTATGTCAACGGTCAGAAGATCGCCAACGTCAAGCTCATCGAAGGGACCGGCGGGCCTCAGCTGATGACCCTTCTCCAGCAGAACGCAATCCAGTATGCACTTGCAGGCACCCCGCCTTTCATCAGTGCGGTCGATAAGAGTACCGGCGTCATGGGCCTCAAGATCCTCTCACCTCTGATGCTTGAAGGGTCCGGACTCGTAGCCTCACTCTCCTCCCCGGCAAACGACTGGGATGGGTTTGTTGCCTGGGTTAAGGCCCGCAGTGCTGAAGGCAAAAATGTGGTTCTCGGCGATCCTCAACTCGGCTCCATTCAGGATGTTCAGCTGAAATCTGCACTTGAATCAGCTGGTATAAAATACGCGGTCAAATCCGCGTAAACCCACTCACATTTTTTGCGTTTTTTGTGTTTTTCGTGTGTCTTCTCTGATAGAGCGGAGGATCCATCACAGCTCAAAACAAGTACCACATTTGATATCCTGCAAAATCTACATACATAAAAGAGGATGGTGAACACCTAAGATCATGAAATGGTACATTAAGCTGATACTTCCTGCACTCGTTCTCGTTTTGTGGGAAGTTGTAGCGATCCTGATGAACAATGCCTTCATCCTCCCGCGGGTGGAAACAGTTCTTGCCGTATTTGCAACACCGTTTGCAGACCTCTATGGTTGCGGGAGTCTTTTGGAAAACAGTTGGGTCAGTATTTACCGGGTAACTCTTGGTTTCATCATTGCTTGCCTGATTGCAGTCCCCCTAGGGATCATTCTCGGCAGGTATTCCATTCTTGAACAGTTCTCTGATAGTTTGATCCAGATACTGCGTCCTATACCTCCAATGGCATGGGTCCCTCTGTCTCTTGCCTGGTTTGGTCTTGGACTCACCCCTATCCTTTTCATCATCGTGATCGGTTGTATCTTTCCTATCCTTGTTAACACAATCGATGGTGTGAAGAGGGTGAAGAAAAGCTGGGTCGAAACTGCCAGGATCTATCAGGCAGATGAACGCCAGATCATTACGAAGGTCATTGTTCCGGCAGCAGGCCCTGCCATATGGAATGGTCTGCGTGTTGGATTTGGCATTGCCTGGATGAGTGTTGTTGCAGCAGAGATGATGCCTGGGACCGTATCGGGTCTTGGATATTTGATCATGTACACGTACAACTGGGGTCAGGTCCAGATGGTCATCGCCGGCATGATCGCCATCGGGATCATTGGAATCTTTATGGATCAGTTCTTCCAGTATGTTCTGCGAAAGAAGTTTGCCTGGGAGGTACTTGATAAATGACAAACTGGGATAAAGTATGGGTAAAGGTCGAGGACGCCACAAAGACGTTCTCTTCCCGGAAAGGTGATGTCACCGCTCTCTCACATGTCAATCTCGAGGTCCACGATGGAGAGTTTGTTTGTTTGCTTGGTCCTTCGGGGTGCGGAAAAACGACCCTGCTTCGTATGATTGGGGGTCTTGATGTCCCCACAAGCGGAACGGTCTCCATTGATGGAAAGATCGTGGATGGTCCTTCACCAAAGATGACGATGGTATTTCAGGAATATTCTTTGTACCCTTGGCGGACCGTTGCAGAAAACGTTGGCTTTGGTCTGGAGATGACCGGTGTTCCAAAAGAGCAGCGGACGATAGAGGTGAACAAACGTCTTGCGCTTGTTGGCCTCGCCGGGTTTGCCGACAGCTACCCGTTTGAGTTGTCCGGAGGCATGCGCCAGCGGGCTGCTGTGGCCCGTGCTTTAGCTACCGATCCCGCAGTCATGCTGATGGATGAACCGTTCGGCGCGCTCGATGCGCAGACCCGAAATAAAATGCAACGCGAGCTTCTCCAGATATGGGATGAGACGAAAAAGACGATCCTGTTTGTTACGCATAGTGTTGATGAAGCAGTTTATCTTTCTGACAAAATCGTCATTTTAACACCTCGTCCTGGAAGAATTCATAAAATATATGAAAATCCTCTACCAAGACCCCGTGATAGGACCGGTGTTGAGTTTGCTAGACTCAGGAAAGACGTTCTCACCGAAATCGAGAAATTAGAGGGTGAAAATAAGAACCTTTAATATGGTTTCGAACTAACCTAATTTGCACATTTAAGAGAGCTAGGAGTTATTAAAAATGGTACGAAAACCAGCAAGAATG
>DALTVZ010000064.1 GCA_029987315.1 Methanocorpusculum sp. | reverse complement strand
CGCCAGATTCATCACGCTGGAGTACAAAATTATACAATCAATGGCAAACGATTTTGAACGGGAGATGGTCATCTGCATGAACAGATACTTTACCGAAAACAAAATGAAGGGATTTGCCTACCGGCTCAAACAGTCGCACTTCAATACCCAGTATGTTGACATCATCGTTGACTCGCTGAACCCTACCTATTATTTGGCCATCGAGTGCAAATCCCTGAACGGAAACAGGCTGTACTTCACCAGCAATTTTCACAAAGATAAAGAAGGTGTCCATCAGATCGACAACATCTCAGGGTTTGTGAGATATACCGGCCGATGCGGGTATCTCGCGGTCGAGTTTCGAGGACAGGGGCGAAAAAATGAGGCATACCTCATGCCATGGACAAAAGTTCTGGAGTTTTTTGAAACATCCAAAGGTATCTCGATCGACGAATTCCGAAAATGTACTCCCCTTGAACGATCCGCAGGCGGCTACCGGCTCGAGTGTCTCCATCCATTATCATAATTAGGGGTGGATGCTAATAACTATAGAATTCATGACTGCAGCTACGAGATTTATATCAATACAAGGAAGGTCTGTAAAAACGCCGATCGTACTTGCGTCAATGGCTGGAATAACCGATTCAGAGTATGTTCTCGAACGCAGTAATCATGCGGGCCTTGCATTTATCGGTGGATACAATACAGATGAAGCGAGCAGAAAAGCCTCGATCCAAATGGAGGAGGATGGTCGTAAAGAGTTCGATGCGGACTTTGATGAGATCGAGACCGAGCTCCATATCCTCGACGGAGAAGAGATCATCATCGGTCTCAACCTCAGAGGGGCCACACCTGAGGCGTTTGTCGCCGCAGCAAAAAGATTCGGGAACTCGGTTATCTATGAGGTGGATGCCCACTGCCGTCAGCAGCCGATGATCGATGCAGGATGCGGCGAATATCTTCTGCATAACCCGGAAAAGCTGTGTGCGATCGTCTCGGCTCTTGTTGCCGAAGGCGTTACCGTTTCGGTGAAGACCCGGGCAGGAGTTGTCGATGACCGGCAGCTTGCAAAGATGCTCTGGAAAGCCGGAGCATCCATTCTCCATGTCGATCTCATGGATGCCGGACATACCAAGATCCGACAGATCAGAAACAGCTGCCCCTTGATCCTCATCGCAAATAACGGAGTGACCACTCCTGATCGTATGATGGACTACTTTGCCCATGGCGCAGATCTTGTCTCGGTGGCGCGAAATGCGAGCCTCTCTGTTCTGCAGACGCTCGACCGCTATATCCGAGCGATCGCAGAAGAAGTCGGCTGGTACAATGCCCCAAAGCAGCTTTGCCGCGGCGGAGATATTCGCTCGCTGACGTTCTGCTGTATGCCGGTGAAACAGTGCTCGCTTATCCCCTCTCTTGAAGCACTTGGGATCAGCCGCGAGCAGTATCTCGCCTTAAAGAAGGATTCGATCGTGGGCACGCCGCTTGAGCAGGGAAGTCATACCTGTTTTGGCAATCTGTCGTTTTGCTGTAAGGCCTCGACTCCCTGTATGTTCCGTGACATGACGCTGAAGTCGATCGAACTTTCGAAGGATGAATATATGGCTCTGAAACGTACACTTTCAGAAAAAATCGTTGCGAAGATCTTTGAAGATGCCTGAACTTTCCCTTGCCGAAACTGCTGAACTTTCGATGCTCCTCGAGGTAAGTGCCAGCATCAAGCCGGGAAATATCGACCGGTTTCATGATTATGAGGATACAAAGTTCAGACATTTCCTGGCATCCGCGGTTCTTGCACGCGACACTTTTGAACGTGCGGGGGGTATGTCGATCGGCGAGGCGATGTATGCGGCGGTCGAACATACGAACGGACATGCCGGCGGGAACACGCATTTTGGGGCATTCATTCTTCTTTTACCGCTGATCAAAGGCAAAGGCATAGCGGGGGCATGCAAGGTCGTTTTAGAAACAACGGTTGAGGATGCGGTGTTATTTTATCTGGCATTTGGTAAGACCCAGGTCCGCGTTCACAAAGAGGATGCGATGGATGTAAACGATCCTGCGTCGATCGAGATGCTTCGGGAAAAAAATATGACGATGCTTGATGTGATGGCGTATTCAAGCGGGACGGATATGGTTGCTCGTGAATGGACGAACGGCTTTGCTCTGACACGAAAGGCCGCTGATCTGCTAAAGGCGAAGGACGGGGCCGATCATATCCAGGAGATGTTCCTTCGGATGATGGCCGAGTACCCGGACACCTTCATTGCGAAAAAATTCGGGTATGACCGAGCGGTTTTGACACAGGAGCGAGCCAAACTTGTTCGGTCAGGCGGACTTTCTCTCGAGAAGTTCGATGAGGAGTGTATCGCGGCCGGCGTGAATCCGGGATCTCTTGCGGACATCTGCATCGCAGGTATTTTTGTAGCTCTTCTGGAGGGATGGAGATGGGACTGTTAGGCGAAGGGGTCACGGAAGTTATCGCGGTGACAAAGGACAATGCGGCGCCGTTTGGGATCATTGTGAGGTCCGGCCAGACGCCAAAGATGATCCT